>CBDUNP010000235.1:0-5304 GCA_965368605.1 uncultured bacterium
GCGGGGTCGACCCCCAGCCAGTCGGGGCGTGGCCAGCCGTGCAGCGAGGCTTGTTTTTCGATAGCGTTCATGTGCTGTTCAAACGTGATGCCCGAGCAGAGGTATTCATCCAAGACGTACACGACGCCGTGATTGCTTTCGTTTATGTCGTTGCAGACGCGGGCCCAGAGCATGACGGTGGGGTTGCGTAGGCCGAAGTCCATGCCGCCGATCCAGAATTGGTTATCACCAGACGGGTCGTCTTCCCGGACGTGGACGGCTGGGGCGAACTCGGGGTAGACGCAGTCGCTGACTTGGGGCTGGCGACACATCATCTCGACGGACCAAGCGTGTCGACTGGTGCGGTGCCATTGCTGGACGAGGTCTTCGACCGGGATGAATCCGATGGCGGACTTGGCGCGTCCCCGGCAGTCGTCCCAGAGGACGCAGCTCTCGCAGGGGCGTTCATCGGGGCATCGTTCGATGACGTCCATCGCGGTCCACTTAAAGAGCTTTGCCTTGCCGGGCGTGTTTTTATCGTGATCCGCGGTGAGTTTGGACATCAATCCGAAAGGCCGATGCATGGTCGACAGGGCTTCGACGGCACCGTGGACATATTTATCGCCGCATCGGCTCGAACGAGTCACCATCTGGGCGGCTTCCCAGAGATCGGACTCGAACTCTTCGACCTCGTCGCAACGCAGCTTCTGTACCCGCACGCCGCGGACCGATCGCTGCGATCCGGCTAGGAGCTGCACGCAGCCCCCGTTGGTCAGGGCGACACGGCGTTGTGTTGACTCTCGGTCCTGCAGGCCGCGGAACCAGGGCTTGTCGAGCAGGGCGACCAGGTGCTCGAACATTTTCGAGGACTGCTCGAGTGATCCGCCGAGGATGCGTATCTGAATGCCGGGCTTGAAGATCAGGTCCAGCAGCGTCGCGGCGGCCCCGAGCATGGTTTTACCCCCGCCGCGGTTAGCCCAGACAACGACGTCTTTGCTTGTTGTTTGATCCGAGGATTGTTTATTTTCGAAGAAGGTGTGGGTTAGGTAATCAAACGGGGCGGTGCTTCCCGGCACCAGCGGGATCCGCGGCACGGTCATGCCAAGCGCCGCCTGGGTGAAGCGGTGTAGCTGGTCGGGGTTATGGGGTTCCAGCTCGGCGAATTGCCTGCTGACATCGATGCGATCGGCTGACGCGCGTTTACTCATCGGCGGTCTCGGCTGGCGAAGTCGCGTTTATATCCCCGCTTGTTTTGTGGTAGAGCAGCTTTCGGAGGGCGCCTACGCCGGCGTCCGATGGGGCGGCCAGGGCGGGGGTGGTGAAGTCGCTGTCGATGTCGGCACGTTTCATTTCGAGTTTAAGTAGATCAACGCAGGCGCGTCGGGCGTTATCGAGGCTGGTCTTGCTGTCGTCGGATTGATTGGTTGCCAGGTCGATCAGTCGGCCGGCTGCGATGAGGCGGTACCGGCTGAGCAAGAGTTGGGTCTGCATGTCAGCCAGGACACAAAGCCCCGCCAAGCAGCGGTGGTTTTCTTCGTCCTGAACCACTGCGAAAGGCTGTCCGGGGACAGCGCGTACTTGCTGTGGAGCTCGGTGAGGTCGAAGTCGGCGTTGATGAGATCGTTGATAAGCGCGGCGCGGCGTTTAGCGCTGATTTTTCTGGGCATGGATACTCTTTGTGTTCAGTCAGTGGGTCGTGGGGCTTTGATCATCGCTAGATATCGGATGGCTGGACTCAACCGACGAGAGCAGATTCATTAAGGACTCCTCGCGTGTTCCTTCATACCGGCGCAGGGCTTTGTCGAGCCTTGCCTTTTGATCCGGCAGGAGGAAGAAATGCACGGCCACGGGCATCTGTCCGATCGGTTTGGGCGATCGTGGTACGGGCGGCCGATCTTTGAACTGAAGGTACTTCTTGATCTGCTCGACCCGTTCGGGCAGGAGGTTGGTGAGCTCTTTGAGATCATGTCGGCTTGCGAGCGCGTCCAGGAGTTTGGCGCGTTTGCGCGGGTCGTCTTGCCCCTGCAGGCGGTTGAGGGTTGCCAGCGGCAGCATCGCTTCGTGGTCGTCGGCCTGCCAGATGACACAATGTGCGGAAGACTTGCCGATTTCCTTTAGCGCTAGGGCGCGGTGATGACCATCCAGGATCTGGTAGACGTCCGTGTGGGGCGAAGCCTCGGCGGGTGTGTTATTGGTTGCGTGATACGGGCGTACGATCAGTGGCGGGTATCGGCCGGTGCGTTGAATGTGATTGGCAAGTTTATCTACCAAGGCCTCGGGCATGACATTGCTGTTGGCCGGGTGCGGGCGTAGCTGGTCAAGCGGTATGTGTTGTGTGCTCATGGTATTGGATTACTGGGTGAAGTTGGCGGTGTTGTCGTGGAGGTAGTACACGGGGTCGAGCATCAATCGTTCTCGGGCGGCTTGCAGGTGTGTGTTTGGGTCGATGCTGTGGACGATGCTGCGTCCGCCGTTTTGTCTGTACCAGCGGTAGAGTTCTTTGTGAAACCAGGCGCGTTGGTTCTTAGTCAGTGCGTTGATCTTGTGAGTGGCCTGGTCGAGGTTGGCTAGGCTGCTTGTGTCCAGGTCGATGGACTGCATCGCCTGGATCAGTCGTGCGTCGTACGCGTGTGGTTGCCGGGGGTAGGCCGTCATGCCGGCACGCTCGAAGAAGGGGTTGATCCGGCCCATCGCGGCGAGTGCTTCGGTGTAGAGCGTGGTGGGTGATTGCAGCGCGTCTTTTACAAGCCGGACCGCCAGACCGAGGCCCCGCCAGCAGGGGTGGACGACGACCCGGCTTATGACACGGACTTCCCGGTTCAGAAGTTGTGCGCGTGGTCGGGACGGCAGCCAGTTGCCGTAGCGATCGCTTAGGGCGTAGTTGCGCATGGTGCAGGATAGGCTGGGCAGCGATTCAACCAGCACGGCAACGGGATGTCGGGTGGCCGGGGTATGGGTCAATCGAGATGTTGCGGTCTGTGTGGTGTGTGAGAGTGTAAGGACACGGGTGGCGGTCGCCGGGCGATCGGCGCGGTAGTGATGTTCTTTGAGAGTGTTGTAGTCGCAGATAGATCCGGTAGTGATTTGTAGGCCCAGGTCGTGGTGGGTGTCGGTGATTGAATGAAAACGCTGTTGTAGGTGTGAGATCATGCAAACTACTTCTCGATGATGTCCAGTGATTCGCCCAGGTGTTTTTCGATGAGAGTATCGGGGGCCAGATGCTCGAGGAGATCGTCGTGGGTGGTGGCTGCGACAAAGCAGGCTCCGGTGCGCGAGACCCATTTGCGGACATTGCGAGCAAGAGCTTTGGCCGTGGTTCGGTCGAGCGTGGAACAGAACTCGTCGGCCAGGACGACGTTGAATTGATCGGCCCGGGCTTTGGTTTCGGTCATGGCCATCGCCTGGGCAAGGCGTAGCCGATACCGTTGGCCGTCGGATAGCTGGGAGGGTTTTCGGAGCATGACAAAGGCGTCGTTCAGGCCTGCGAGGCTCAGTAGGCGGAGCACCTCGGATAGCGGGCGCTTGGGGAAGACGTCCACCAAGGGGCGGTCTTCGAGGTGTGGGAGGTGGTCAAAACTCAGGGCGTGCACGAGTTCGTGGCCCTTGAGTTCATCCCGGATCAGGCGGAGTACGGTGGACTTGCCGCTGCCGCTGGGGCCGGTGACGAAGATGAGCCTGCCGGGGGAGAGGTTGAGTGTGGTGTCGGGGATGAGTTGAATGGGGCGGTTCTGGTCGATCCCCAGGCCGAACATGGTGGCGACCTCTAGGACGTGGGGGGTCGGTTCGACGGCGGTCTGAACGTTGTGGCTGAGGGTAACCTGCATAGGGGGTTCCATTAATTCAATAAATCTTGAACGATAGAAGATCCGCTTCTGACACATGGGATTCTTGATTTGGCGGATACAGAATTGAGGCCTGTCTGCGGGATAATGGTTAAGTAAACAGGCGGGCGGTTGCGCGAACGGTGTTCATGTGATTTCTGACTTTGTGAAGAGAGAGACCGGAGGTCTCGGCTGTTTTACGCATGCTTTGGCCGTACAAAATGACCAGTTTGGCGGTGGAGCGGACCTCGCGCGGCAGGGTATTCATCTGCAGGGCAACAAACTTGAAGTATTTGTGTGACAGACGTTTAAGAATAGATTGGGCGCGTCGTTGCAGGTATCGCGGGGGCTGCTGATACATCCGGGCCAAGTGAGCGATCGGCATATTCCCAGCTAACACCTGCTCGATAAGCAGGCGGTCATCTTTTGGGAGGTACTCAGCGAGGGCGCGTAGTTCATCGACCTGAGCACGTTTATTCTGACGGAGGGCGTGTGCCTTGTCGCTGAGGTTGTTCAGGGAGTGTTGCATAAGGCTTGCAATGATGATTTGTATGGTATATGTTAGGTATTAGACCAAGGCGTGGCCGTAGTGTCAAGATTAGGTTCAGATTTTTTTTAACTCTTTATCCGAGGTGAGTGATGAAGACAGTCGGCGAGATCATTCGTGAACTACGGCTGGGACGCGAGCTGACGCTGGAGGCTCTGGCACGGTCGGTCGGTACGACGAAGAGTTACCTGTCGATGATTGAGAATCATCGCGTCGCCAAGCCGCCATCCGAGAAGTTGCTAGAGCGGCTTGAGCAGGTGTTTGGCGTGACGGAGGGGCGGCTTCGACACGCGGGGGACCTGGAGCGTGCGCCGCAAGCGGTGCGTAAGCAGGTCAAGCAGTTGGCGTGTGACGCGGCGCGCGGGCGTGAGCTTGCGTCGTTTCTTTCGGCGAACGCAACGGGCGGCAACGGAGGGTGCGGGAAAAATCTGGACGAACTTTACCGAAGTGGTGAGTTGCGTCGGCGGATCGAGCGGACGCTTGCGTCGGCGGATACGGATAAGGCCGACGATGGTGTTCACAAGGTTGACCTGTACCGCGTCCCGCTGGTGAATAAAGTGGCGGCGGGATATCCGACGGATTTTACCGATCTGGATTACCCGGCACGTGTCGCGGATGAATACCTGAGCAGCCCGGGCCTGGATGACCTCGATGCGTTTGCGGCGACGGTGGTCGGGGCTTCGATGGAGCCTGACTACCGGGAGGGAGATATCGTGGTCTTCTCGCCGGCGGCGGAAGTGACGGATGGGAGCGATTGTTTTGTCAGGCTTGAGCCGGACCATGAGACGACCTTTAAGCGTGTGTATTTTGGTGAGGGCGGATCGCGGGTCCGTCTTCAGCCACTGAATCCGAAGTTCCCGGCGTCGGTCCATGATCGGGAACGCGTCGCGGGGCTGTATCGGGCGGTCTTCCGCTATTCAAAGTTGTGATACGTCTGGGTGATCTGCTGAGTGTTAA
>CBDUNP010000236.1:0-5288 GCA_965368605.1 uncultured bacterium
CTCAACGGTGACGGCTTCGTCGGCATCGACGACCTCAACCACGTCCTCACCGCATGGAACGCCGACATCCGACCCGCCGCCGCACAAGCCTCCGCCGTCACCACCCCTGAGCCCGCCACCCTGGCCCTCCTGCTGATCACCACAGGCGCACTTACAGCACGCCGCCCCCGCCACACCTAAACCCAACAAGAATAGTTCCCCCCGAAGCCCACGTTCTCTCGAACGTGGGCCCAAGCTATCCCAACACCACATCCCCACAAGTGCGCACCCCAACCCCCTCAGCCCCCGGCTGAGCCGGGGGTTCAACGGTCATCACCTGCTCACACGAATTGGTTCAAAGATACCCGCTACGTTCCAACCACCCCGCCGTCAGCCAACCCAGCAGCAGCCCGATCGCAAACGTAACGATCCTGCGCAACGCCCGCGATTTCAGCCATCGGCTCACAACGCACCGCCTCACTTGAATAAATCAACTTGAGGTGCAGCGCACGGGCTTGCCGTGTAGCACCTCACAGAAAATAACCACCATCTGCGTCGAGCAAACAACTTCATAACCAGCAATCAGCAATCAGCAATCACAGATCTAATCACCGGCTCTTACGCTTGCGCTGCTTGCCCTTATTCGCAGGCTCGGCCTTGCGGTCCCGCGACTGCGCCGCGCGGCGCTGACGCCGGGTCATCGGCGCTTCGCCGTCACCGCCGCCCGCCCGATCCGCCGCCGCTCGGTCCGCCTGCTGCTGCGCCGTCCCCGCCTGCGCCGCGCCTCCGGGGGCGGCCGCACCGGCCGCGGGAGTGCCTGCACCCACCGCCTGCCTCGCGTCGTCGTGCTTGGCCTGCTGGTTCTGGTACACGTTCCGCGCCTCGACGTTCGCCGTCAGCCTCGCACGGAAGATCAGCTCCGTCACACGGTCGCGCACCGTCTTCTGCATCTCGCCGAACTGCCGCGAACCCTCGCGCTTGTACTCGATCCGCGGGTCCTTCTCCGCGAAGCTCCGCAGGCTGATCGAGTCCTTCATCTGGTCCATCGAATACAGGTGGTCCTTCCACGCCATATCCAGGATCTGCAGCAGCACGAACCGCTCCAGCTGCGTCAGCTCCGCACGCAGCGCGTCGCGGCCCTTCTCGATCAACACCGCCTCGACGTCTTCCGCCTCGGCGAGCTCTTCTTCCTTGACCTCAATACCGAACCGCTCCTTCAACCAGCCCGACAACGCCGCCGGGTCTGAGCCCAGCTCCTTCGCCTTGGCGTGGCACTGTTCTTTCAGCTTGTCGCCGTGCATCCACTGCTCGGCCTCCTCGGTCAAGAGCTTGGCGATCTCCGGCCCGGTCATCTTCGTCACGTCCTCCGCCGTCCACTCGATCTGGTAACGCTGACGCGCCCAGTTGATCAGCTGATCCGCAGCCCACCCCTGGTCCTGCTGCGCCCCCTTGAACACCAGCTCCAGGATGAACTCCACCGGGTACGTCACCTCGCGCTTGCGGTACGCCTCGCGCGCCTGCCCCAGGATCTGCTCGACCGCCAGCTCCGGCTGCTTGCCGTCCAGCGACTCCGGGTCGATCTCGATCCCGAACTTGTTCTTCGCCCAGTTCGCAAGGTCACGCTGCCCATAATGCGGGACCACGAACTTCTTGAGCTCGCTTAGGTCCTTCTTCTCCGCCTGCTTCAGCGCCGACTCGGTCAGCTCCGCCTTCACGTCATCCACATTCATCTCACGCAGGCGGTTGGTCTTCAGGTCGACACTGAACGAGCTCATCGCCCACTGCGACAGGCCCTGCAGGTCCCAGTCGTCCGACGGGATGTCGTTGGACATGTACTCGCCGAGCGTCACGTCGATCGTCTGCTGGATCTCGTAGTACAACGCCTTCTGCACCGACTCGGTCAGCTCGTGCAGGTCGTCCAGCCGGATGCGTGCCGGGTCCGCGCTGATATCCAGCGTCTGCCGGCACCACTCGACCACCTGCAACTGCACGTATTCCTTATCCAGGTACGTCCCCACCGCGTCGTCGACCGCATCGGTGATGTAATCGAAGATCAGCTCGCGGACGCCCTCACCCTCCAGCACGCTCTGCCGCACGCCGTAGAAGTAATTCCGCTGGTACTCCATCACCTCGTCGTACTCAAGCAGGTTCTTGCGGATCTCGTAGTTGCGTTCCTCGACCTTCCGCTGCGCCCGCTCGACGCTGCGCGTCACCCAGCGGTGCTCGATGGCGTCGCCCTCCTTCATCCCCAGCTTGGAGAGCGCCGTCATCGTCGTCTTCCCGGCGAACATCGCCATCAGGTCGTCTTCCAGGCTGATGAAGAACCGGCTGGACCCCTTGTCCCCCTGCCGGCCCGCTCGGCCCCGCAGCTGGTTGTCGATCCGCCGCGACTCGTGCCGCTCCGTCCCGATGATGTGCAAGCCGCCCATGTCCTGGATGTCTTTGTAAACCTTCAGCCGATGACGCTGGTACTCCGGCAACCCATCCAGCACCGACTCGCACTGTTCGAGCGTCATCTTCGCCGCCCTCTTTTCTTCCACCCACGCGTCCGCCTGCACCCAGTGCCGAAACAGCGCCAGCTTCACCTCGTCCAGGCTCATCGCCTCGACGTCTTTGCCGCTGACCTTCAGCTCGGTCTGCACACGATGCCGGTACGACAGCTCGACCAGCTCCTCGTCGCTCATCTCGGCCTTGGCCTGTTTAGGCAGTGTGTTGCGCACCTGCCAGTGACGCACCAGCGCCTCACGGTCGATCGCACGCAGCTTGATGTCCGTGCCACGGCCGGCCATATTCGTCGCGATCATCACCGCGCCCAGCTCGCCGGCGTTCAACACGATATTCGACTCACGCTCGACCTGGTCGACCTTCGCGTTGAGGACCTCGTGCTTCACGCCGTGCCGCTTGGTCAGCATCTGCGAGAGCATCTCGCTGCGCTCCACACTCGTCGTCCCGACCAGCACCGGCCGACCCAGGTCGTGGATCCGCTTGATCTCGTCGGTGATCGCGTTCCACTTGTCTTTCGCCGAGAGGAAGATCAGGTCGTCCCGGTCGTGCCGAATCACCGGCACGTTCGTCGGGATACACACCACGTCCAGGCTGTAGATCTCCATGAACTCCGTCGCCTCGGTGATCGCCGTACCCGTCATCCCGCCCAGCCGCTTGAACAGCTTGAAGTAGTTCTGCAGCGTCACCGTCGCCAGCGTCTGCGTCTCCTGCTTGATCTTGACCTTCTCCTTGGCCTCGACCGCCTGATGCAGACCGTCCGACCACTGCCGACCGATCATCAGCCGGCCGGTGAACTCGTCCACGATGATCACGTCCCCGTCACGGACCACGTAATCCTTGTCCTTCTGGTACACCGCGTGCGCCCGGATCGCGTTCTCTAACAGGTGCGGGAAGTCCATGTTGTTGCCGACGTAGAACGACCCGATCCCCGCCTTCTTCTGCGCCTCGGCGATCCCCTCGTGGGTCAGGTGCGCCGCCTTGCGCTCCTTCTCGACCTCGTAGTACTGCACGTGCCGGTCGCGCGCCGCCTCGAGCGAAGGCAGCTTCTCTTCGAGCTGCTTCATCTCCTCACGCATCTGCGCGATCTTCGCCTTGTCGCGCGAGTTGCGGATATCGCCCTCCAGCCCCTTGATGCGCATCTCCGCCTGCTCGAAGACCTTGTTCGCCGCGTCCCACTCCCGCTGCTTCTGCAGCAGGTGCGCCGCCACCTGGTCCGCCAGCGGGTACTGTGGCGCGTTGTCGTGCGCAGGCCCGGAAATAATCAAAGGCGTCCGCGCCTCGTCGATCAAGATCGAGTCCACCTCGTCGATGATGCAGAAGTCACGCCGTGTCTGCATCTGCTCCTGCGTGCTCAGCTTCATATTGTCACGCAGGTAATCAAAACCGAACTCGCTGTTGGTCCCGTACACCACGTCGCAGTCGTACGCCTGCCGCTTGAGCTCAGGCGGCTGGCTGTGCATCGGGTGGATCGCGCCCACGTTCAGCCCCAGGTGGTAATAAAACGGGAACACCCAGTCGCGGTCACGCTGCACCAGGTAGTCGTTCACCGTGATCACGCTGCACTGCAGGCTATCCACGCACGCGACGTAGCACGCCAAAGGCCCGACGATCGTCTTGCCCTCACCGGTCTTCATCTCGGCGATCTTGCCCTCGCCCAGCACCATCCCGCCGATCAGCTGCACGTCGAACGGCCGGGCACGGAAAGGCGGCTTGGACTTTGGATACACCTCGCGCACCGCGTCGTACATCGCCACCGGGATCTCCACCTGCATCCACCCCGGCGCAGGCGCCCCCCCCAGAACCTCCTTCGGCTCCAATCCTTCAGCCTCAGCCTTGATCCGTGCATACTCCGCCTGCATCGCCTCGGGCAGCACGGTTGGATCGAACCCGCTCTCCGGGTTGAAGATATTCCGGATCCCCACCGCCCGGTCCATCACCTCCCGCGCAACCGCCATGACCTCCATACGGATGCTTTCCAACGGCTCGTGTTTCACACGCTCGCGGAAGTCGGCCGTCTTGGCGCGAAGCTCCGCGTCGCTGAGCAAACGCATCTGCGGCTCCAGCGTATTGATCTGCTGCACCCACCGCGTGTACCGCTTGAGCAACCGATCGTTACGCGAACCAAACACCTTCACAAACGGCTTACTGATATATTGGACAACCATCGTCTTACCTCTATTTCCTGTTCTTAACGCCGCCCCCGAGCATCGCCAAGGGGCGGATCGTCTCTAACAATTCCGGGACATCACCAATACCCGCCGCGATCGATTCAACCGATCAACTACCGGGCATCAGCCGCCACACGTCACGCGTGGCGAATCACTTCTGTTTTAAATATGGATGGACTTGTGGGTCGGCAGCGTCAGAACAACGCCACAGGCGGAGGCAGATTCAAATCCTGCTCCAGCATCCCCGGCAAAGCCCCGGATCGATCAACGTCCCCAAAAGACCGGAACGCCGTCAACGCATCAGAAAACAGCCCGTCACCCGCCGCCGTACCCCCGATGCCCCCCGCTGGCCCCGGCTGATGGTACTGACAGATCTTCCGTGCCGCGTCGTTCAGGCTCGACAGCAGCGACGCCACCGTCTCCCGCTCGCTCGCGGTCGTCCCGTGACGCCCAAGGTTCTGAGCCACCACCGCCGCCGCCGCCTGACCGTCCGCCAACGCACCGATGCACAGCAGCACCGACAGCGTCAGCGTCGCCGCTGGCACACGCGATATCCGCGACTCCCGGGCGGGCCGAGCAACCGAAGATGAGGATGATGGAGATTCGCCTCGCTTCACACCCTTATTATCGTCCGCC
>CBDUNP010000237.1:0-5286 GCA_965368605.1 uncultured bacterium
TTCCTCACCGCCGCACTCAAAACCAACCTCACCCTCACCCACATCAGCGAACACCGCCCCGACACCGCCTTCGCCCAACACTACCCGCGCGCCGAAAAATACATCGACTGGCCGATGCTGGTGGTGATGGGACTAAAGCTTTAGAAGCGTAACCCGGTGCGTCATCGCTGCGGGGTCTACCGTCCGAGTTAGCGGAGTCTGGACCGGGAACCGCCCAGCGCCAATGCGCCCACAGTCAGCATCACCGCCGTGGCGGGCTCGGGAACGCCGCCATAGGTGAGGTCGTCAACCAACGGACTCCAAACCTGTCCGGTTGATTCGATACGAATACTGCCGATACCGTCGAGGTTCGAGTATCCGAAGAACGTCGAGGCTGGCGCGTCGGGTGCATCCAGGTTTGAAGGGGTGACATAGATCTCGGTCGTGTCGTCGGACGCGAAAACACGGATAGCCGCCGAGGCCGCGAAACCTGAGAACTGGAAAAAATCGAATCCCGCGTGCGTAACGGGCACTAGGAAGTCGATCAGCAGCCCACCGTTACCGCCCAGGACGGAACCCGAGGGGATGTTGTATTGACTACGCCGATCCAATTGCAAGTAGCTGTTTTCACGATGAATTGAAAGGTTTTCAAAACGTAACCCCGGGTTAACGATCCCGGGCCCCTGCCCATCCACCACCGTGCTGGCGTCTAGGACCTGCAACGTCGGCTCATCGATAATACTCGACGTCCAAGACTCAAAATCTTCGTAGACGGCGGCCGCACCGAGTTGCGATTGCAACGAAACCCGGCTGTCGATCAGTCCGGCGGAAACGGGGTTGGAGGCGAACAGCAAAGTGATCGCTGCGAATGCAGACACATGCAACCGTGTTGTAAACATCTGAAGATACTCCTGAAAGAATGGTCCCCGTGATTCCGCGAAGTGCCGGAACGGCCCCCTTGGGCCTGCGTCCTACCGAAACAACATGCCCGGCTAGGCATGACGTCGGCAATCCGCAGCACCGAGTTAAACGGCATATCCGATATAAAGGGCATAAAACCACGCCCCTGCCCCTTGCCGGGGAAATCCCCGATACACCCGGCCCGGCCACAAACCTTTTCCCCGACTTCTCGTACAATCTTCACCCATGCCGGACGCCCCCGATTCACTACCTTTGGAAGACCTCACCGACGAGCAATTGTTGGGCAGGCATCGTGGCGGGGATGAGTCGGCCTTTGAGGTGCTGATCGAGCGGTATCGGCTGGAATTGTTCCATTTTCTGGCCCGGTTCGTGGGCAATAAGGCGTCCGCGGACGATATCTTCCAGGAAGCCTTTATCCAGGTTCACATCTCAGCCGGCACATTCGATATATCCCGCAGATTTAAACCCTGGTTATTCACGATTGCGGCGAACAAAGCACGGGACCACTTACGTAAGAATAAGAGACAGAAAGCGTCCTCCCTCTCGGCCACCATGGACCAAAACGGCGACGGCGGACGCGCGTTTATCGACTTGTTAGAGGCAGATTTACCCCTGCCACAGGAGAAGGCCCAGAAGGAAGAAACCGGCGAAATCGTCCGTAATGTCGTGGCGTCCCTGCCCGAACACCTGCGGGAAGTGCTTTTGCTGGCGTACTTTAACAAGATGGCCTACCGGGAGATCGCTGAAAACCTCAGCATCCCCCTGGGCACGGTCAAGAGCCGCCTGCACGCGGCGGTCGGCACGTTTGCCGAGCTATGGAAGGCCCAGGCCGGACCGGACGATGATTAATCCGTTAATGAGAACCTTCAGCCACCCCGGGACGTAAAACCCCTGCAAGACCGAAGTATGACCATGACTAACCCCACGCATCAGCCCGACAACACCGGTTCACCGACCGATCCCGCCACGGGGCCGATCCGCCCGCTGTGCGAGCTGGACGGCCAGGCGCTGGACGCCCTCTTGGCCGCACGGGCTGAGGGTTCCGGGGGAGCCGATCGCGGGCCTGTCCCGTCAGGCTTGGGGGAACGCACCGAAACACTCTCCGCCCTGCTTGGGCTGCTGGATCAGGACGTGCCGGCCGCCCCATCGGCCGACCTGACCGCCCGGACACTCGCCGCGGTCAAGGCCCACGAACAACGCCAACGCTTCTCCGCCCAGGTGCAGATGCTCGCCGAGCCCCGCCGAACCATCGGCGTCGGTTGGCGTCAGCTCGCCACCGCCGCGGCGGTGTTCATCATCGGCGCGTCGCTATTGATGCCCGTGATGGAACGACAACAGGCGGACTCGCGCCGTATCGCCGGGATGGGTCACATGTCGATGGCCGGGCGTGCGATGAATAGCTACGCCGCCGACAACGAGGGCCAGATGCCCCGCGGCCACGTCCGCCCCGGCATGCCCTGGACCGAGGTCGGCCAGTCCCTCACCGCGGGCAACAACCCCGACCACTCCAACTCCGCCCACCTCTACCGCCTGGTCACCAACGACTACATCAAGGCCTCGGACCTGATCTGCCCGGAAAACGCCCACGCCGAACGCAACAACCCCGCCGCCGGCCAACGCGACTGGTCCGGGCCACGGGCCGTGTCCTTCAGCTACCAGAACCAGTACGCCGACCGCGTACCCCGTTTAGATGAAGCGCCCGAGATGGCGGTGCTCGCCGACCGCAACCCGCTGTTCACCGTGACCCAGGACGACCGGATCGTGTTCGATACGCTGATCCCCTTAAACGCCCCTAGCCAGGCACACCGCGGGGCCGGGCAGAACGTCCTGACCGCCAACGGCGTCGTCGCCTGGCGCATCCGGCCCACCGTCGATATCTTCGGCCAACCCCAGGAGGACAACATCTGGGTCGCCAGCGGCATCGACACCTACACCGGCAAAGAAACCCCCACCAGCCCCTTCGACGCCTTCCTGGTCCCCTAAGTGACCCAACGCAGACTCACCCAGGCCCACGTTTGCTAAACACCGGCCCCCAAACAACTTCTCCACAAACTGTTCTTTATTTTCCACAAACCATTGACCGCGGGCCCTTCACAGGGATACAGTTAATCAGGCCTGTACCGATCAGCAGGCCCCTTTCGTGACTATCTCCGGGTATGTAAGCCCGGCAAAACAGATCGCAAGGCGGGTGCGAACAGACCTGACCGGTCCCAAATGGACTTGGGAGGCGAGCCATGCATGCACATCACTCGGGACTCGACCCCATCAACCTGGCGCTGCTGCACGAAGAGTGGGAGCGCCTGAACAACTCCGCACGACTCAAGAAGTCGCCCAGTAAACAGGATGCGCACACACGCACCGCGCCGTCCTGCTCGCCGGAGTTGTCGCCCGTCATCACGGTGCTGCCGGGCCTGATCCGCCTGGTCAACGAATGCACCGACCGGCCGGTCGTCAAGTTCCGCCCGACCATCAAACGCCTGATCCGCGAACAACTCTTCATGGAGGAAGGCGGCGACGCGGTCGTCGATCCGCATCAGAACGTGCAGATCGAGTCGTACGTCGAGCTGACCGTCTGCGTGCTGGTCCGCGTCCGTGAATACACCCAGGGCCAGGACGGCTGGTCCGACACGCCCGTCACGCCACAGATGTTCGGGTAAACACACACCACACCCACCCGCCATTGATCGCCGAGGGGCGACGCCCCGCAGGCCCGCCACAACCCATACCCACCTTGCCACCCGCGCCCGCCCGTGCGATGGTGTGTCCTTATGGCTACACAAACACACGACGACCACCCGACCAAGCCAACCCCCTGGATCAGCCCGTTCCCCAGCCTCGGCGGGCTGTACATGATCGTCGCGGGGATCGTGCTGGGCGTGCTGCTGAGCCAGGCGGTGCTCGGACGATTCGCGCCAAGCATCTATGAAGACGCCTTCGTCGGCGGGGCCGAGCAACGGGAAATGCTCGACGCCAACCAGGCCACCCTAAAGCAACAGGCACAGACCCTCGAAGAGATCGGCGTCACCGACGCAGCCATCCCCGAACACCTCCTGCAGATCAAGCAGCAAGAGATCGCCTGGCAGGTCGCAAAGGAGCAGCACCTGACGACCCTCGCCGGGTGGACGACCTCGCTGATGCTGGCGGTGATCGCGGTGATGATCATCGAGTCGCTGATGAGCCCGGACACGTCAGACACCACCGGCAGCGGCCGCCTGATCGTGTCGCCGGCGCTTGGTCGGCTGATTACCGCCCGCTACGCGCTGTGTGCCGTGTGGATCGCGATCACGATCGCGCAGCCCAGGCTGGTGGAGCACCTGCCGATCGTGTTCGCGGGGCTGCTGGTCGTCGTGGCTGTGGCGGCGGCGCTGGTCCCGCTGGGGCCGGGGCGGAAGGCGGTGTGACAAAGAAGTTGTTGGCCACAAAAAACACAACAGTCCAGCACTGAGCATTTAAACCACAGATGCAGCGCGCGGGCTTGCCGTTTAGCCCAAATCGACGATCGGAGTCCTCCGGACACACCACACGAACACCACGCCCCCCTTTGTTGTGTCCTTCTGTGCCTTTTTGTGGCAAAACCTCTGACGAGATTTCTGGTGGCGGTCAACCTTGATTGATCTTCCGCATATGTCGACGCATCACCCAGGCGGCGAGGCGTGGGCTGGCGGTGGTGAGGGCGGCGGCGTAGCGGGACAGCGGTGAGGGCCAGACCTCCGGGATCGGTCGGCGGATCGCTGTGACGATCTTGTCCGCGACGTGTTCGGCGGTCTGCTCGAAGGCTTTGGGCGTGTTGGACTCGCGTTTGGAGGCGGCGTTGTCACCGGAGTGTTCACGGGCCTGTTTGCCGAACTCGGTGGACGTCCCGACGGGATGGACACTGGTGACGAGGATGCCTTCGTCGCTTAATTCCGCCCGCATCGCCCCGGCGACGGAGTCCTGCGCCGCTTTAGTCGCGCAGTAGGCGGAGAACATCGGGATGCCGACCTCGCTGACGACGGACGAACAGATTAATAATTGACTGAGCCCGTCGCCGGTCTTCTTCAGGCAAGGCACCGCCTCGCGGAGCGTGCGCAGGGTGCCGTAATAATTCGTCTCAAACATCTCCCGGTGGGCCTGCAGATCGGTCTCCATCACCGTGCCGAACAGCCCGTACCCCGCATTCGCAAACACCACGTCGACCCGCCCAAACCCGTCCCACGCCCGCTCAAACAGACCCGCCACGTCGTCATCCCGATTCACATCACACGCCACCGCCAGCGCCCGCCGGCCAAGCGACCGGACCCGCTGGGCCACGCCCTCAAGCTTCTCGACCCGCCGTGCCGCCAGCACCACGTCCATCCCCGCCGAGGCGCAGGCCACCGCCGTCGCCGCCCCGATGCCGGAGCTGGC
>CBDUNP010000238.1:0-5284 GCA_965368605.1 uncultured bacterium
CCGCCATCACATCGACATGCTCAGCGTCATCGCCGAAAAGACCGAGGGCAACCTCAGCAAAGAAGAGTCCGACATGATCGCCACGACGCTCTACGAGCTACGCAACCGCTACGTGCAGCTTACGATGTCGCAAAGGCCGACGGCGTAGTTTCTACTTCGATCACATAATCCAGATCGAAGAAATAAAACGCTCATAATCATATACGTCATCGACGTACGGGGAATCATACATTCGAAATGTGAAAGCAACCGTTGATGTAGAACATACCAATGTACGTTGCCTGACACGAACGGGGGATTCGAGGTTCTGATGTTCGAATAAAAAAGAAGATACATAATCTATCGAATAACAATCCGATATGGTACGTGCCTGAATTTCACTTAACAATTCATATTCTTTGAGCAGATATTTATTCTGTCCTATATCATTGAGTGCAACTTCTACCGAAACTTCCTCGTCGACTTCTTCAGCGAACAATAAGATCCCGGGGGCAAATTCAGTCGCATCTCCGGACAATTCTTCCCGGGAAACGGTCACTATTGGCAGGCCCACAGAATTACGAATGAATTGAGCTTCACCTTCGTCATCCATAGCCAGTATCTGCCCATCCTTGGCACGCCCCATCTCTTTAACGTCGCCATAATGCCATCCGTTTGGCTTCGAGAAAGCGATATTTAATCGACGGTTAAGGTACAGATTATTGTAGACAGCCACCGCTTTCCCTGGCGCTAGTGTAAAACCAGCGGCAGCCGAACTGATCATACGAAGAAATTCCCGACGCCCTAAACCCATAGGATTTTAACACCAGCTAAGTGTAATGTTACTGCACAGACAGAAAACAAGATAACACAATAGACGATAGAGCACAGGGTAAAAACCCCGCCAGATAGGCGGGGTTAATTGTAGATATTTTATTCTAATCGTCAGCCTTATTTTTTCGGCTTAAACATCTTAAACAGCTTCTTAATCGGATCGTAGTACTCATCGACGACGCGTTCCTTGAGGGGGATGATGGCGTTGTCGGTGATGGTGATGTGTTCGGGGCAGACCTTGGTGCAGCACTTGGTGATGTTGCAGTAGCCCAGGCCGTTCTCGTCCTTGAGGTCGCCCAGGCGGTCCTCGGTGTCCAGCGGGTGCATCTCGAGCTGGGCGTTGTGGATGAAGAACCTTGGGCCGATGAACTCGCCGTGCTTGTGGTGGTCACGCAGGACGTGGCAGACGTCTTGACACAAGAAGCACTCGATGCATTTGCGGAACTCCTGGACGCGGTCGACGTCTTCCTGGACCATGTTCCAGGTGCCGTCGTCGTTGTCGGGCTTGCGGGGCTTGAAGGGCTTGATCTTCTTCTTGACCTCGAAGTTCCAGCTGACATCGCAGACCAGGTCGCGGATCAGGGGGAAGGCCTGCATCGGCTCGATGGTGACCGGCTGATCGGTCGGGAGGTCTTCCATGCGGGTCATGCACATGAGCTTGGGGTTGCCATTGACCTCGGCGGAGCAGGAGCCGCACTTGCCGGCCTTGCAGTTCCACCGGCAGGCCAGGTCCGGGGCGCTCTCGGCCTGGATCTGATGCACGGCGTCCAGCACGACCATGCCTTCGGTGACGTCGGTCTGGTAGTCCTTGAACTGACCGCCGTCCTTGTTTCCGCGCCAGACCTTGAAAGTAACCTGGGGCATTACTTGTTCTCCTCGATGATCTGGGCCAGGTCCTCACGGATCGGCGGGATGGGGACACGTTCGATCTGCATCTGCCCGTCGGGGCCCTTGCGGACGACGTTGTTGCCCTTGGCTTCTTCCTCGGACTTGTCGGGGTGGTCAATGCGTGTGTGCGCGCCGCGGCTCTCTTTGCGGTTCAGTGCCGAGAGTGCGGAGGCTTCGGATACGGTCAGCAGGTTGCGCAGGTCCATCGCGGTGTGCCAGCCGGGGTTGTAGTCCCGGTTGACGTCGGCGGCGGCGTGCTCGGCCCGGGCCTTGAAGCCCTGAAGCGCTTCGAGCGCCTCGCCCAGCTCTTTTTCCTCGCGGACGATGCCGACCTTGTCCTGCATCATCACCTGAAGATCGCTTTGGATGGTAAAGGGGTTCTCGGCCTTGTCGCCGCGATCGAAGGGGGCCTCGGCCCAGGCGGCGATCTGCTGGACCTGATCGTTGTTGACCGAACCGGCCGAGTTATCCTTGGCGTACTTGGCGGCGTACTCGCCGGCCCGTTTACCGAAGACGACCAGGTCGGAAAGCGAGTTGCCACCGAGGCGGTTAGCGCCGTGCAGGCCGGCGGCACATTCGCCAGCGGCGAACAGGCCCGGGACGGTGGACATCTGCGTGTCGCTGTCGACCTTGATGCCGCCCATGACGTAGTGGGTCGTCGGGCCGATCTCCATCGGCTCCTTGGTGATGTCCAGCCCAGCCAGCTCTTTGAACTGGTGGTACATGCTGGGGAGCTTCTTCTTGATGTGGGCTTCGGAGTCTTTGATGTGCTCCTTGATCCACGCGATGTCCAGGAAGACGCCGCCGTGCGGTGAGCCCCGGCCCTCTTTGACTTCACGGACGATGCAGCGGGCAACGTGGTCGCGGGTCAGCAGCTCGGGTGGCCTGCGGGCGCTCTTGTCGCCGGTGACGTAACGCCAGCCCTCTTCCTCGTTGTCGGAGGTGGAGCTTGTGTAGGCGTCGGGGATGTCGTCGAACATGAAGCGTCGGCCCTCGGAGTTCTTGAGGATGCCGCCCTCACCGCGGACGCCCTCGGTGACGAGGATGCCGCGGACGCTTGGGGGCCAGACCATGCCGGTCGGGTGGAACTGGATGAACTCCATGTCGATCAGGTCTGCGCCGGCGTTGTAGGCCAGGCTGTGCCCGTCGCCGGTGTATTCCCAGCTGTTGCTGGTGATCTTGAAGGCGCGGCCGATCCCACCGGTGGCGAGGACGACGGCTTTGGCTTTGAAGAGGATGAATCGGCCGTGCTCGCGCTCGTAGGCGAAGGCGCCGACGACGCGGTCGCCGTCTTTTAAGAGGTCGACGACGGTGACTTCCATATGGACGTCGATGCCCTGGTGGATGCCGTGGTCCTGGAGTGTGCGGATCATCTCCAGCCCGGTGCGGTCGCCGACGTGGGCCAGGCGGGGGTACTTGTGTCCGCCGAAGTTACGCTGGAGGATCTTGCCGTCCTTCGTGCGGTCCATCACGGCGCCCCAGGCTTCCAGCTCCTTCACACGGTCGGGGGCTTCCTTGGCGTGGAGCTCGGCCATCCGCCAGTTGTTCAGGTATTGCCCGCCGCGCATGGTGTCGGCGAAGTGGGTGCTCCAGCCGTCGCGGTCATCGACGTTCGCCAGCGCCGCGGCCATGCCGCCCTCGGCCATCACGGTGTGGGCCTTGCCCAGCAGCGACTTGCAGATCAGCCCGCAGGTCACGCCGTTGCCCGCCGCCTCGATCGCCGCACGCAGCCCGGCACCGCCGGCGCCAATCACCAACACGTCGTATTCATGGGTCGTGAACTCACGCATCTTAGAACAGTCTCCAATCAGACCAGATGCCCATCGCGCACATCCGGATGTAGAAATCAGTGAAACCCACCCAGATCAGGCTCGTCCACGCCCACTTCATGTGGTTGCGGTTCAGGCAGCTGATGCACTCGTAGGGCTTCTTGCCCGTGGGGAGTTTGGAGAGGTGGTTGCTCTTGCCACCGGTGAAGTGGCGGGCACAGTGGCAGCCGAAGGTGTAGCCGCCCAGGAGGATCACGTTCAGCGTCAGCACCAGCGTGCCGATGCCGAGCCCGAACTCGAGCTTGCCAGCCTCGGCCGCCGCGTCGTAGCTCATCCCTTCCGGGGCGTGCCAGAGCGCAACCCAGGCGTCGTACGCCAGGATGAAGATGTAGATCGCCGCGGCGTAGAAGAAGTACCGGTGGATGTTCTGGATCAGCAACGGCCAGAAGTTTTCGCCGCGGAAGCTGTTGCGGGGCTCGCCGACGGCGCAGTTGATCGGGTCGGCCCAGAAGGCTTTGTAGTACGCGCCACGGTAGTAGTAGCAGGTCAGGCGGAACCCGGCGGGGAAGATCAGGATGATCAACGCCGGCGACAGCATCCAGCCGGGGATCCATGACGGCTGCAACGCAGAGGGCCAGGCACCGAACCAGGAATGGTGGGACATGTGGGCGTCCGCCCCGAGCGTCTCGGCCTTGAGCGCGGCCTGGGTCGGGGCCTCGAACAGCAGCGGGGAATACATCGGCGACAGGTAAGGCCCGTGCTCGTAATTCGACGCCTGGAACGCGGCCCAGTTGGCGTAAATGATAAAGGCACTGAGCCCAAAGAAAACGACCAGCGGCTGAAGCCACCAGGCGTCCTTACGGCTGGTCTGGCCCATCTTTCGCGGCTGCGGAAGTGACAAGGGCGTTTGACTCATGACATCCACTCCAGTGTGAAACAGTCTCTCATGGCCCGCCATATTAGCAAAAAGACAATAGCGTGCGCTGTGTGGAAACCGGGGCCGATAAGGCCGGGTAATCTGGCAATCCCGGTGAGGTGTAAACACGTGCCGCCCCCCAGCCGCTGCCCCGCCGGAGGAAGTTGGCCGATGTCGTTGGCGCGTGTTTCAGAAGATCGGGGCCTGATCAGGGCCGGAGGCTTAGCATGACAGACAGGCTGCCCCACACAATCAGCCCCGCGGGCTCGGGGATGACGGTGGCGGCTGGGGGCGTGCCGTTGTTCCAGTTGGCGAGGACGACGTTCAGGTCGTCGATGCCGACGAAGCCGTCACCGATGCCGGCGATGTCGCCCTGCGCGTGGTTGCCCAGTTCGACGGCCTGATTCCATGAGGCGAGGATGACATTCAGGTCGTTGATGCCAACGAACCCGTCGCCGTCGATATCACCGAGCACCGAGGGGGCGCTGGCGGTGAGTTTCAGGAGGCTCAGGTAGCCGAACCGGCTGGTGCCGGCTTCGCTGGCGACGATGTCGATCGTGATCGAGCCATCGACGGCAGGCGAGATGTCTTCAAAGACAACTTCCGTGCCTGCGTTGTCGGCGGCTTCGAGGTCCAGCCATTGGCCATCCACGGTGTAGCGTGTGAGTCGGCCGTTGCCGGAGTCCGTCCCGGTGCGCGAGGCGAAGAGGGTCAGGTCGTATTCTGCTTCGGGGTCCAGGCCCGAGAGCGTGACCTGTGCGGGTTTGGTCAGCGCGTCGGCGTGGCCGTCGAACGAGCCGGTCCAGAAGTTATCCGACGAGGCGCTGCCGGGGTATCCAAGCGTGTTGCCCGCGACCCCCACGGAATTGGCGCCGACGAAACCGTCGGTGATCGCGAC
>CBDUNP010000239.1:0-5271 GCA_965368605.1 uncultured bacterium
GTGTGCCTTGAGCAATTCCGCAGCAGCGATAAAGTCTTCGTTCATCTCTTCACGGTCGCGCTCACGCTGGAGCTTACGCCCCTCGTCGTCATTGCCCGGGTACCCGCCCAACGGGGTCAACGCGTCCGGGGCAAAGGCCAGAAACCCTTCCGCACCCAGACGACGGGTCACGTCCTCGATGTAGGGATTCAACCCACGGTTCTCATGCACGACCAGCACCGCGGGCAGATCGCCCTGCGCATCCGTCGGCTTAACCAGATAGCCGCGCATGTCCCCCGCGCCCTTGGGAGACTTATAGTCGATGTACGCCGTGGTAATACGCGGGTCGTCCGCCTCCACCTGCTGCGCCCACGCGTAGTTCGGCGAGAGGTTCGCAAGCAAAGCCTCGGCCGTCATCCCCACCGCCGCAAACTTCACCGCACGCCTCAAGAACCCGCGTCGCTCGATATGCCCGTGGACGTACTCGTCATAAAGATCCAGCAGTTCCTGATCAAAATCGGACGCCTTCTTCCTGTCCTTCGCCATGACTAACCCTTTCGGATAGAGAAATGAACCGACATGGCCTACACCACCTTCCACCGGCAACGACCCGATATCATGAGGAGGCAATTGTATCTGCCAGCCCGAAACCGACCAAACGATGCTTCGGCGACCGCTTCTGTGCGCATAGAATGCCCCGCTGCACGGAATAATCTGTACTCAATCACAAAAACGTGATCTTACTTGCTGATCACGGATTACGTTGCCAAGCCTGGTCCGTCGACATATTGATCTGCGCACAAACCCGTCGCACCGCCCATAGGTGGAGGCGTAGTTTTTCACGCCTACCGACAACCACACGACGGCGTCGACAGCTACCCTGAGTATCCAAAGATTAAAAGGACCAGGACTCGAGGGCTGCCCACCCCGAACCGAAGCCGCGAATTCAAGTTCGCCCAACTTCCGGGGGCGGGACTTGGTAGCGGACGCCCCGGCCGAACGACGGACTAACAGGACACGGGCCTCGACCTGGTCCCGACGCGCCGCACCTGCCGCCACACGCCGGAACCTCGTGGGATTAATAGATTTTTGATCTCTGATTGATGATTGATGAAGTGAAAACAAGATTAAGATTCAACCCCAAGACGCGAAGAACACAAACATGGCAAAATAAAAAATGACCCGCAGATGATGCATATCCGGGCATAAAAAAAGACGTGCTTTCGCACGCCTTCTTAATCGGTTCTATATCTGCATAATCTGCGGGCACCGCTTCTCTTACTCTGCTTCGCGCTCTTTGCGCGTTCGCGGTGATCCCCCCCGGTATACCCCAGCAGGATTTACATCTCGACCGGGTCAAGCCAGGGCATCATCGCCCGCAGTTCCTTGCCGACGCTCTCGACCGCGTGGCCCGCGTTCTCGGCACGCTGCTGCTTGAACCACTTGAACCCGTTGGCGTAGTCGTCGCGGAACGCCTTGGCGAACGAGCCGTCCTGAATATGCTTCAACGCAGCCTCCATCCGCTTCTTCGTATCGTCGTCACAGATCTTCGGCCCGGTGTAGTAGTCACCAAACTCCGCGGTGTTCGAGATCGAGTAACGCATGTAGTCCAGCCCGCCACGCTTGATCAGGTTGATGATCAGCTCCAGCTCGTGACACACTTCAAAGTACGCCAACTCCGGCGGATACCCCGCCTCGGTCAGGACCTCAAAGCCCTTCTTGATCGACTCACTCAGGCCGCCGCAGAGCACCACCTGTTCGCCGAACAGGTCGGTCTCGCACTCGTCCTTGAAGGTCGTCACCAGCGTGCCACCCTTGCCGCCGCCCACGCCGATCGCGTAAGCCAGCGCCAGGTCGCGTGCATCGCCGGCAGCGTCCTGATGCACCGCCATCAGGCAAGGCACACCGCCGCCACGCTCATATTCCCAACGCACCGTGTGGCCGGGGCCCTTGGGCGCGACCATGATGACGTTGACCTCGCTCGGCGGAGCGATCGTCTTGAAGTGAATATTAAACCCGTGTGTGAAGACCAGCGTCTTCCCGGCCTTGAGGTTCGGCGCGATGTCCTTTTCATACACCTCCGGCTGAACCTCGTCCGGCAACGCGATCACGATCAGGTCCGCCTGCTGCACCGCGTCCGCCACCGGCAGCGGGTCGAACCCGTGCTCGATCGCCAGCTTCCCGTTGGCCGACTCCCTGCGGTTGGCGACGATGACCTTGACGCCCGAATCGCGCAGGTTCTGAGCGTGGGCGTGTCCCTGGCTGCCGTAGCCCAGGACCGCCACGGTCTTGCCGCTTAGGGGGTTCAGCGAGCCGTCTTTGTCGTATAGCGTTTCGATAGCCATGATTCGTGATTCCGTGTGTTTTCGAGGGTGGATATAGGTATTGCGAGCCCCGAAACTTAGCCCCATCCGCCGGGCCAGTCAAGGCGGCGTCTTGAGCCCCATGGATCAGGGTTCAGTAATGGGAAAATAGGGAAAAATTACCGCTGGGACACCGGCTCATCCAAACTCAGGACCTGCTCTTCCGCATGGTAGCTCGAACGCACCAGCGGCCCGGATTCAACATGCCCAAAACCGATGGCCTCACCGACCCGCTTGTACTCCGCGAACGTCTCGGGCTTCACCCAACGCGTGATCGGAAGGTGGTTGCGTGTCGGCTGAAGGTACTGCCCGATCGTCAGGATGTCGCAGCTGGAGCCATCGACCACGTCCTCCATCAGCTGCGTGACTTCGTGGTCCTCTTCGCCGATGCCGACCATGATCCCGGTCTTGGTCCGCAGCCCCGCGTCCTTGCAGCGACGCAGCAGCTCGATCGATCGGTCGTACTTCGCCTGCGGACGCACAACCTTGTACATCCGACGGACGGTTTCCATGTTGTGATTAAGGATATCCGGGCGTGCAACGATGACTTTCTGCAACGCGTCCCAATCGCCACAAAAATCGGGGATCAAGACCTCGATCGAAGTCTCGGGCGACTGCTCGCGGATGGCGTAGATCGTTTCGGCCCAGAGCCCCGCCCCGCCGTCGGACAGCTCGTCGCGGTTGACGCTGGTGATGACGATGTGCTTAAGCCGCATCAGCGCTGCCGCCTCGCCGACACGCCGAGGCTCGTCGGTGTCGAGTGTCGGGGGCCTGCCGGTCTTGATGTGGCAGAAGCCGCAGGAGCGTGTGCAGACGTCGCCGAGGATCATGATCGTGGCGGTGCCGCGCGACCAGCAGTCGCCCATATTCGGGCACTTGGCTGACTCGCAGACGGTGTGCAGCTTGTGCTCATCGACCAGCGACCGCAGCCGTTGATACCCCGGCCCACCGGGCAGCTTCGCCCGAAGCCAGTCCGGCTTCTTGCGCTTGATAAAGTCCAACGGCGCCGCGGCGGGCGCGTTGTCCAGAACCTGGTCGCTAAGGGAGAATCGCTTCACAGCCATAGCAGTTTAGCCGGTCGGGGTGTGGAGACAAGCCGGGAAAGACAACACCCGCACAAGGGGTGTGCGGGTGCTGAGGGGGTCATAAAATTGAGGCCGAGCCTCTGGATCAGATTAGGCCTGGCTGACTTCGACGAAGCGTTGGACGCTGCCGAGGTCGCGTAGGACCTGGAGGGTGGCGGTGACGGTGCCGGCCTCGCCGAGCTGACCCTTGACGGGGTGCTGCTTGACGACGCGACCGCCGTAGAGCCGGCCACCACGGCGGCTTGGGCTGTAGTTCTTCTTGCGGATCTTGGCCTGCCGCTCGTGCTCAGCGTTGACCGCCGAGTCCTTGGCCAGGACACGCATGAGGGTCTTGCTGGCGGCCGTGTTGGTCGGCTGCTTGACGATCTTGACGTTGATTTTGCTGCCTGGGGCGATCTTATCGAGCATGGCTGGGCCTTTCGGGGGCTTCCAAGGGGAATACCGGGGGCGTTTTCCGGGGTCTAAACCGTGTTTTCGGGCCACCAGCCACGATCGGCGGGGCCAGTCGAGCCGGGTATTGTGGCGAAATCTGGGGGTCGGGTCAAGTCGGGGCGGGATTTAAGCGTCCAGGACGATCCGGTAGCGGGCCTTGCCTGCCCGGAGGTGATCCATGGCGTCATTGACATCCTTCATCGGGAAATGTTCGGTCACAGGCTCAATGTTGTGTCGAGCCGAGAAGTCCAGCATCTTCACCAGTGACGCCGGGCTGCCGACCGGCGAACTGGAGACGCTTCGCTGAAGGAATAACAACGGCGTGACATTGATGTCCAGCGGTTCCGGGACCACACCCAGCATGTGTAGACGGCCTTTGGATTTCAATGTGTTCAGGTAAGCGTTCCAGTCCTGCTTAACATTAATGGTACATAGCAACAGGTCGAACCGCCCTGCTGCTTGTTCAACATCTTTAGGGTCTCTTGAGTTAAGGGTTTCGTGGGCGCCCATCTGTAAAGCTTGCTCCTGCTTGCCCGGCGAGGTGAAGGCGGTGACGTGACAGCCCCAGGCGTTCGCGAACTGAAGCGCGAGGTGCCCGAGCCCGCCGATGCCGATGACACCGACGTGGTCGGTTGGCGAGAGATTGAACTGAAGCATCGGGTTGAAAACGGTGATCCCGCCGCAGAACATCGGGCCTGCTTTGGCCGGGTCTACGCCCTCAGGGAGTTTGATGACGCTTGCCGCCTGGGCACGGACTCGGTCGGCGAACCCGCCGTGTCGGCCGATGATCGTAGAAGTGGCACCGGTACACATGTTGTGGTCGCCGCCCATACACTGCTGGCAGTGCATACAGTACCCGGAGTGCCAACCAAGCCCGACCGTATCGCCGACATTCAGATGTGTGACGTGCTCGCCGACCTGGGTAATCCGACCCACCACCTCATGCCCGGGGACGAATGGGAACTGAGTCATGCCCCAACTATTTTCAAGCATGCTCAGGTCGCTGTGGCAGATACCGCAGGAAGTGACCTGGACATCGACGTCGTGCGGCCCAAGCGGACCGAGTTCGTACTCAAAGGGTTCGAGCTTTCCGTTGGCTTCGTGGGCGGCGTAGGCGTGGACAGTGGTCAATTCGCAAGCTCCTTCGTATCCTTCATTCCGGGGTTCGGTCGTTCCGGAAAGCGATTGTAGGCATGCCCTGCGGGAGCTTCCACCAGATCGCCGTTTTCTTAATGCTTTAATCGCTGTCTGACGGGGCTACCGATGCTACTTGACCGTTTTCAGGATTGTGTGACGGATACCAATGTCGGCGACCTTGACGCTGCCGAGGTAGGGCCAGGCGGCGGGTTGGGAGAAACCGAGCTTG
The DNA here is from genome assembly GCA_965368605.1 of uncultured bacterium. GTDB lineage: Bacteria > Planctomycetota > Phycisphaerae > Phycisphaerales > Phycisphaeraceae > JAJRRS01. The sequence continues at coordinate 5,226 of CBDUNP010000239.1, forward strand.
GGGGCGACGAAGGTGATGGTGAGGTCGGCGCGGACGGCGTGGTTGT
>CBDUNP010000240.1:0-5266 GCA_965368605.1 uncultured bacterium
GCTCAGACCTCAAGCCTTCCAGCACCCACGCCGTCTTCGCCGCCGGCTTCGCGGGTCATACCGCCGGCGCGATCATCAAGCATCACTGATATCAAACCAATCAAGGCGTGAAGTCGTAGTCTTCGGTTGTCGCGTTGTTCGCCCAGTGGCGCATGTCCGCGAGTTCGCTGGGCGACAGAGCCCCGACGTGGCCGTCAAAGAAACCCATCACGGCATTTGGGCTGTAGCGCCCCTTGGGGATGCCCATGATCGAGCCTGCTACCAGTTCGATATTGTCCCCCGTGACGCGCCACTGCTCGCCGCTGGCCCGGGGCGGCGTGAGTCGGAAGTACCCCTCTTCGGTGAAAGCGGGCTTGGGAAAAAGATTACGGACCTGGCTGTCACCCAAAACGATAAGGTCAGATGTCCGGACGACCTCGGCGTTGTGAAAGACCGCGTGTTTGCCGTAGTTGGCGGTTCCGCCGGCGAAGCTCCCGTACGAATCACTGCCGCCGATGTAGACGTCATTCATCCCGTACGCCGGGTTCAGGCTCAACTCATAAGCCTTAAAAAACGCATCCATCGCCGCGTCGTCAGGCTTTGGCAATTCGGGCGTGTCCTTGTGGTTGTGCAACACGTCCCAGACACCGGACACATAAGGCACCAGCCGCCAGGGATACCGCCGGCTGACCGGGGTCGTGAACGTGTGCCCGGCAAACTCGACCGTTACCTCTTTGCCATCCAGCGTGCTGGGCGGGTAAGCGAACATCAGGTGCCCCTGATAATCGTTCTGGTAGGCCGAGTAACCGACCATCAACTGCTTGAGATCGCTCTTGGCCCGCAGCTCCTGGGCCGACGAACGTGCACCGCTCAACGCCGGCAGCAGGATCCCGATCAATAGCGCGATGATCGAGATGACCACCAGCAGTTCAATGAGTGTAAATCCTGTACGACGGTTCGGCATGGCTCGACTCGGGGCGTGCGGGGGCTTTGTTCCAAGACTTCATCGGTTCAATCCATTGAGCCGATTGACCCGAAATCTCCTAAGCCTCCACGGGTCACATATAACCAGATTAGCTTATCCGCCGGGACTTGCCACGCCGCGTCAGAGCCGACACACAGGCTAACCCCATGACCACGGGTGCCGTGGGCTCGGGAATACTAGAAGACGCCAAGGATATTCCGGGGGGCGTCCCCGCGTTCCAATTCGCCAGCACCAGATTCAGGTCGTCGATCCCCACGAAGTTATCCCCAGATGGGTCCGCCAACGGGTCGGCCGGGGGCACGTTCTGGTTCCAGTTGCTCAGCACGATCCCAAGGTCATCGATCCCCACAAACCCATCGCCATTCAGATCGCCCTCGATCGAGGCCAGATGGGCGTAGCTGTCGACCGAGATCGCCAGCGTGCTCATATGCCCGTAGAGCAGGTCATCATTGTTGGCGAGGTTGTACGCCCCCAGTGACGGGTCATACGAATCAAACTCCAGGACGTGCACCCCGTCATTGTTCGGAAGCTCGAAGCGGAACCAGTGCGTCACGTCAAAGGTAGGAAACCCGCCACCCGAGGTCGGCGAACGCGACAGTTCCACATGGTCCACCCAGTCAACCCCATCCAGCTTCACTGTGTTTACCGTCGCCGGGAATCCGGGCGTGGATGAGCCGACGTGGATCTCGTTGCCTGAAACTTCTAATTGCAGGATCACTGTCGTCGCGACCCCCAGCCCGTAGCCGTAGTCCGGCACGATCAGTTCCCAGTCGGCCGAGGCGAAGAAGCTGTAGGCGTTCTGATTCCCCGAGATAAGGAACCCACTTCTGACGCCGGTCGAGTTACGGTTTTCATCGAGGTACTGCGCCGTCGCCGTGCCGTTCGGATTAAATAAATCATTGTCGGGGGTATTCAACCCATAGAGCGTGGTGAAGTTTTCGCTACCGCCGGAGCTCGCGGGTGTCCCCCCGTTAATGGGGCCGCGCCACTGCTGGTAGGTCGTGCCCGCAGTCTCGCGGTCCCAATTCCCAAACGGCAGCGCCCCCGCCGGGGTATCCAGAGGGGACACAAACGCGACCCCCACCGCGTCGGCCGTCGCGCCCATGAGGACACCCAGCAGACACAGGCTGACAAACAAGGGGTGAAACATCTTCATCGGTGTGGGTCCTTGATTACGTGTTGACCGTGTCCCCCACCCATCCGCTTCATGCACGCCGGCGATTCAGCATCCCCAGCACCCCGATCGCCACCAGGCCCAGGCTCGCGGGCTCCGGCGTGATCGTCGGCTGATCCAGGTCGAACGTGATCGGTGGCCCCCCCACTAATTCGGCTGGGACCTGGACCCCGATCTGAACATTCCCGATGTTGCCAAATACCGAGTTGTAGTTCGCCGACGGACCTTCGTAGACAATCTGCGGGCTGGCCGGATTGATGGCGATCGTCAGTTTGGTCCAGGTAAACGGCAGCACCGGAGCGAACTGAATTCCAGCGGCGCCTGGAAAATTCAATGGCGTGGCAAACCTTGCAAACATCGGCAGCGGGTACGGGGCGGTATGCCGAACCCAGGCGGTGAACTCAGTCACACCGTCGCTGATCCAGTCGCCCACAAAAGCGTCACTACTGGAATCGAAATTATCCTGCCCACGAATGACCGTGACAAAGTCACCGAGATTCGCGTTATTGAAGTCGGCAGTACCGGTGACATACCCGCTGCCGTCCGGCCCACCCGCCGCAACGAAAGTCAGGTCGGCACCGGCCGCGTCTTTCCAGTTGGCGTTATCCGCCGCGTAGTCCTCGGTAAACGGGATCGTCGCCGCCTGTACCGGGCCCGCGATCAACACCGCAGCCACCGCTGTACCGACACACTTCATCAGACTCATCTCACAGCTCCTTTTCCCCAGTCCGTGACGTGCCAAACGCTTCGGCACGTCGATTCTTGTTAAAACAACTCTCAGCGAGCTCATCTCACCGGGTGAACCATAACCTCACGGCCCAGCCCGCTAATACCCTGATCTCTCACTGACAGCCGCCCTTATCCCCACCCCGAATGTATGGATGGCAGATACTTATTCTCCGCGTGGGCTATCAATGTAGCTACGCCGGGCGGACACGTCTATCTTGAAACGACAATGAATCGTTTTAAGACTTTATAGTCCCCTATGCTATTTTACACATTTTGATCGTCGCGTCATGCCCCTGCTTGAAATAGTCCTGCCTGAGCTGAACCGCAGAAGTCCGGGCCAACGCCCAATCCAGGTATTTCAGGGGGTCCAGACGCCTAGCGGGCCCCAGTTCTTCCCGGCGGTCCTTGGTACAGCGGGACGACAGGAAATTGAACATCAGCGTCTCCGAGCAGGCCAACCAGGCCGCGTCCAGCAGGTCCATCGCCGTCCGGTCGTCCATCGTGTTCAGCGTCCCGGAGAAGGTGATCACCTGCGGCTTGCCGGTCGATAGGATCGACGGGTCGGCCACGAAGTCCCCGGCATGGAACTCCGCCCGGGGCAGGCCGCGTTGATTGGCATACGCGATCACCTCCGGCAGCCCGTCCACCCCGACGTAGCTGCCATACTCGATATTCCGATGCTCCAGGAACGCCGCCAGGTCGCCCCGGCTGCACCCGGCATCGAGGATACGCTTGCCCTGGAGGTAGCACATCTGTGTGAAGACCTTGAACCGTCGCTCCTGGCTCTTGGTGTTGGCCCAGAGCGTGACGCCGAACTCGTTGCCGTAGTCGTCCTGCGCATCACGGTACGGGTCCAGATACTTGCCGGGCGGGTGATCAGTCATGCCGGTATCTTAGGCCGAAGATACACGGGGGAAAACAGGCACTAGAAAAACACGGCTTTATGCTTAACGGTCACAACGACCGGGCCTTTTTCCGCATATATCCACGTTCATCCCTGTGACGTTCTCCCCAATGTTCGGCGTGTGTGCCAGACCGGCGGGAATGGTGTATCTTCGTCCGCCAATGACACCCAGCGACACGACATGGCTGAATAAACTCCGTGGTAAGTTCATCGTCTTTGACGGACCGGACGGCAGCGGCAAGAGCACGCAGTTCACCCGACTGGACGGCCTGGTTAAGACCGCCGGCATCGAGGTCTGCGAGGTCCGCGAGCCCGGCGGGACGTACATCGGCGAGCAGGTCCGGCACATCCTGCTGGACCCCTCCAACACCGACGAGGTCGATATCCGCTGCGAGATGCTGTTGTTCATGGCAAGCCGTGCCCAACTCGTCGCCGAACGGATCAACCCCGCCAAGCAGGCCGGCAAACTCGTCCTCGCCGACCGCTTCATCAGCTCGACCCTCGCCTACCAGGGCACCGCCGGCGGGATCCCCGTCGCCGATATCCTCCGCGTCGGGCAGATCGCTTTGCGAGACACCTGGCCGGACCTGGTCGTCGTCTTCGATGTCGACCTGGCGACCGCCCGGGCCCGGATGAGCCCGCTGCTGCGTGAAAACGAGTTCGACGCCACCCACGACCGCATGGAGATCAAGGGCGCCGAGTTCCACAAAAAAGTCCGCCAGGGCTACCTCGATCAGGCCAAAAACGACCCGGACCGGTATCTTGTCATCGACGCCAAAGCCGACGAAGAGGTCGTGTTCGACCGCTTGATCGAGGGGCTTAAGGGCAAGCTCACCTGATGACACAAAGGTGGTGATAACTTGGATAGTCTCCAGCCGACATATGACCGAGACCGGGATCACCTGCGACTTTTAAGCATCTTTCACTATGTAGTGGGTGGATTCCAAATCCTTTTTTCCAGCCTATTTATTATGCATATCATTATGGGGTTGGTACTTTACTTTAACCCTGAAACATTCCAGACAACTCAGGGGGCTACCACCCACCAAATGCCGAGAGAGGCCGGACTTTTTTTTGTCGCTGTTGGTTCATTTGCAGTCTTGTTAGGCTGGACCTTTGGGATTCTGACTATCCTCTCGGGGAAGATGATAGGACGCCTAAAACACCGAACTTTTAGCCTGGTCATAGCCGGACTCAATTGTTTGTCTGTGCCTTTCGGAACAGCATTAGGCGTATGCACCTTCATTGTGCTTCTCAGGGAGAATGTTATAACCACATATGAGAATGCGGGGGACTCAGAGGTGGAGACTCAGGCTTAAACGTACTGATCAAGATAACACCCACACCTGCAATCTCCTGCCCCGCTTCGACTTGCCGGGATATGGATCCCCCACGTCTAAATAGCCGATAATGCAGTGACGGGCGTAGTTTTATTGTGCCCGCACACACGAAGGAACGCATCCATGATGAATCGGATCGGCAACGTGGCGGCGGT
>CBDUNP010000241.1:0-5257 GCA_965368605.1 uncultured bacterium
ACGCCCAGATCACGTTTGAGTTGGTCGGTATAAGCGCTGGGTGTGTCCCGCCAGGGGACAACTGCACCAGAGGAAGCGTCTGCGGAAGGCGTCTGCAATGTCGTGGTCCTTGTTCAAAAAAACGTGCGCACGTATAGCACATCAACTAAAATTCGTGGTCGTCCCCACTAGAAAGCCATCCCCCGGCTCCCGGATGCCCCGGTTATACCCCGTTGTTGGTTACATAATAGCTACGCGGAAGCAGAGGGCAAGCTGCAGTTAGAATCATTCTATTTTTATGAATTACTGCTCTAAGACGTCGATGTCCGCAGGCGGTTGCTCGAGCTGCCAACTCAATCCGCCAGCGGCACAATCGATGTGGGCCATGAAGAATTGTTTTCGATAGCGCCAGAAACAGGGCCAGATCACTTCACGGTCGGTCTGCGGAATGGACAAGCCATCAATCGCATCGGGGGCGTGCCATTCCAACTGGCCTTCGTCGATCGGGCCGGCCTGCACCTCGACGGGGCGGGTCACTTCGTAGAGGTACATCAGCCAGTGGCACTCGTCCTGGAAACCGGACTCGGAGACGATGCCGGTCAGGTGCAGGTCATGTGCGGATACGGTTAGGCCGGCCTCTTCCTTGATCTCACGGATGGCGCAGGCGGTCGGGCTCTCGCCGATGTCCTGCTCGAGCTTGCCGCCGATCGGGGAGTACAGGTGCTGGTTCGGCGGGCGAACACGGTGCAACAGAAGTATGTTGCCTTCTTTATCAAAGAGGTAACACAGGACAGCGATCTTGTAAGGCAACGGGTCTGGCAAACGATGGCCCTTCTCCCGGATTATCCCTCTGATCTGAACCGGACATAAAAAAAATTCGGCTTACTCGCTGTCGGGAACGGTCGTGGGGTCGGGACGGTAGAGCTTGGTGTCCAGCGCCCAGATTTTTTCGGTGAACTCGCCGCCGAGGTCCGCGGGCTTGGCGTCGTCGCCGCGGGCGGCGGAGACGGCCATGTTCAGCTTGGCGTCGAGGTTATCGAGGATGCTGATGGCGATGGCTTCGGGAGTCGCGGGGATTTTCAGGGCTCCGAACTCCGGGACGCCGTGATGCGAAAGGATGATGTGAGTCAGCACCTTCTTGATCGCCTGGGGGACCTTGGTCCCAGCCTCTTCACAAGCGCGGGATTTTTCTTCCAGCCAGATCGCGCCGCGTGCGATGTGGCCGATCAGTTGGCCGTCCTCGGAGTAGCCGAAGCCGTTTTCCCAGGTGAGTTCTTCGCACTTGCCCAGGTCGTGCAGGAACAGGCCGAACATGATGATGTCGCGGTTGAGTTTGGGATACAGCGGGCAGAAGGCGTTGGCGAGCTTCATCAAGCCGAGCGTGTGTTCAAGCAAGCCGCCGAGGTACGCGTGATGCAACGTCATGGCTGCGGGAGCTTTGCAGAACTTATCCATCAGGTCGCCGTCTTCCAGGTAGCGGTTGGCCAACTCCTTGATGGCGGGGTTTTCCAGCGATTGCAGGAACGCGAGAACCTCCGAAAACATCTGGTCGATGTCGTGTACGGTCGAGGGCAGCAGCTCGGTGAGTTCCTGGGCGCTGGGCTCGTACGGGCGGATGTCGTGGATGTGGATCTGCATCTCACCCTGATAAGGCTGGGTCTGCCCGGATAGCCAGACGAAGCCGTCGGTCGGGAGGTCGTTGAATTGATCTTCCGTGGCGTTCCAGGCGCGGGCGGGGGTGCGGCCGGTCTTGTCGGCGATCAGGCACTTGATGTAAGGCTTGCCGTTCTTGGTTTTCGCAAGCTGGCAATTCTGCACGGCAAAGACACCGTCGATGTTCTGCGCCGCCTGAAAATCACGGATATAGACACGATCAGACACGGGCAATTCCTTCCGGTGGTGGTGTGATAGCGAGCCGGGCATGATAACGGGCGGGGTAGACGGGGGCGAACCGGGGAGACTCCGGGGAGATTCCACGGAAACCGCGGCGAAACCGGGTGAACCGCCAAGACGAGGAGGACATTAAGGAGGATCAAGGAAGTAAAAGAGAGGCTGTAGCTCTTATGGGCCGGATCAAACGGGGCAGGAAATCGTGATCGGATTATCATACTGGGATGAAACAGAATCAATCCATACTGTTACCGGGATGTATTTTAATCGTTTTGTGTGCTTGGGCGCTGCCGGCGCTGGCACAGGAGGCCGAACCTAAAGCTGCTGAGGAGAAGCCGGCGGTGGCTGGACCGGATACGTTATTTTTGACATGGTTCGGGGACCCGACGACATCGATTGTGGCGCAGTGGTTAGAGAAAGGCGTGGCTTCGCCATTGATCAAGGGGGCGACAGACGACATCCCGGCGTTCGATGCGCCCAAGCTGGATGGCGTCACCATTGATGGTCGAGCCGACGACTGGGAGGGGCGCGGGCTGACGGCGGGGTATCTGGCCGGCGACGACGGGCGCGTTTATGAAAGCGATGACTTAAGCGCCAGTGCGACGATCGGCTGGGACGAGCGCGGGCTGGTGGCGATCGTGCGTGTCCGTGACAACGTGTCAACCGAGTCGGATGATCCCGGGACGTTGTGGTCAGCTGACTCGATCGAGTTTTTTGTTTCGACGGGGGTCGGTTCGGACCAGCGGTATCAGGTGCTGGTCGCCCCCGGGGTGACACGACCAACAGAAATATCAGATAACGCAGAGGCTCAGGCCGCCGCTGTCGAAGCCAAACCGAGGCACTGGCATTACGACTACCGCCGCGATCGTTCGGGGGGCGAGATCGGGCTTGAATACGCGACCACAGCTACGGACGGCGGGTATATCGTCGAGGTGCGTCTACCGTGGGCGAACCTCGGGGTCGATCCGGCTGCGGGCAAACGGGTCGGGTTTCAGTTCTATGTTAACGACAAGGACGGCGAAGAAGATGTCAAGACGATCTGGTGGCATCCGGACAACGACGCGAACGAACGGCCGGAGTCGATGTATGCGTTGCAATTAACGGATGCCGCCGGGGAGGGTGCGGCAGCGCGTGCGAAGGTGATCCGTGACGGGGACCAGGCGTTGCTCGTGGTCTGGGCTGAAGCGGGCATGGGCGGGCAGACGGTAAAAGCCATCTGCGCCGGAGAGGTGATCGGCGAATCCACGTTTTATGAGAAGCGTGGATCGTCGAAAGCAAAAATCGAACTAAAAACCTCGCCCGAAAGCGAGCGTTGGGGAACGATCCATGCCGAGGTGGACGGCGAACGGGTCGCGTACGCCAAGCCGTTGCGGTGGATGTCGGTCACTCCGCCGGAAGTGGTTGAGGTGAGCATCGATGACAACCCCGAGCAAGGCACCGGAGCCTTGGGCAAACCAATCGCAACGCAGATCATCCCGTTTGGGGATTACAGCGGGCTTTTCCTGCATCGTGTCGAGTATCAGGGCCTCGAGCCCGGCACGGAATATGCATTACGGATTCACACGCAGGACGGCGCGACGACACACCGTTTCCGCACGGCCCCGGCAACACTGGATGAGCCACTGGTGTTTGCCACCGGCGGGGATGTGGGAACCAGCGAGCACGTCGGCCAGCTTCACCGGGAAGCGGCCAAGTGGAATCCGGCGTTCGGGCTGGTCGGCGGGGACTGCGCTTATGCCAACGGGCGGACGCCGCAGCGGTGGGTTGAGTACCTGCAGATCTGGCGGGAGAACATGGTCGATCCGGAAGGACGATTGATCCCGATGCTGTGCGCGATCGGGAACCACGAGGTGGACGGCGGCTGGGGGCAGACACGTGAACGGGCCCCGCTGTTCCTGGCGATGTTTGATGGGCTGTTCCCAGAACACACCTACACGGTGATTGATTTTGGTGACTATATGTCGCTGGTGATGTTGGATTCAGGTCACCTTTGTGCCCACGACGGCGAGCAGGCCGAATGGCTGGAGAAAACGCTGGCCTCGCGGGCGGATCGGGACCACCTGCTTACGATCTACCATGTGCCGGCATACCCCTCGCATCGAGATTTCGATGGCCAGCACAGCGCACAGGCTCGTGAGCACTGGGTGCCGTTGTTTGATAAGTACGGCGTCGACGTATCGTTTGAGAATCACGACCACACCTACAAGCGGACACACCACCTCACCGGTGGGGAGCCGGACCCGCACGGCGTTTTGTATCTGGGGGATGGTTGCTGGGGGCGGACGCCTCGAACGGTCGCCTCGCCGGAAGACAGGCCCTACCTGAAAAAATCACGATCAAGCCGACACGTGATCCGCGTGGTACTGGACGGGAAGAGCAAGCGGTTCATGGCCGTGGATGAGAAGGGTCGCACAATCGACCGGTATCATCTGGATTGATGGCTGGGCGCAGCAAGTTAAGCAAACAGAATCATACAAACAGTCCCACCCGTTCGAGCGGGTGGGCTTTTTTTGTGGGATCACTGTGCAAATCAAGGGTTGCGCTATGTAGCGCAACCGATCAGTCGGGGATCTGGTCGGCAAACTTCTTTTTGAACTCGTCGAGGCTCGCGATGCCTTCGGGGAGTTTGGCTTCGTCGATCAGGAGGATGGGGATGCCATCGTTGATCGGGTAGCGCAAGCCGCCGACCTCGGCGACCAGTTCGTTGCCCTCCTGGATCATTGGCGAGCGGGTCAGGGGGCAGCGAAAGACACGCAATACTTCGGGATCGAGGGGTGTTGTGTCGGTCATGGTGTGTGCATGTTAGCAGAGGCGTGCGGGGGCGGCACGGTGAGGCAGAATCATAAGCGGTCCACGTTCTAAGAACGTGGGCTTCGGGGGTGTGGGGGCCACGTAATAGATGATCAGGCGTTTTCTTGTTTGACGCGCTGGATATCTGCGCCGAGGGCCTGGAGGGTGAGCTCCATGCGTTCGTAGCCGCGGTCCAGGTGGTAGACACGGTTGATGGTGGTGGTGCCCTTGGCGGCGAGACCGGCCAGGACCAGACCAGCGGAGGCACGGAGGTCCGAAGCCATGACCGGCGCACCGATGAGTTCGCGGACGCCGGTGACAACGACGGACGGGCCGTTGCGTGTCAGGTCGGCCCCCATGCGCAGCAGCTCGGCGACGTGGAGGAAGCGGTCGGGGAAGATTTTTTCGGTAATGGTGCTGTTGCCGTCCGCGAGGCAGAGCAGGGACATGAGCTGGGCCTGGATATCGGTCGGGAAGCCGGGGTGCGGCTGGGTGAAGACCTGAATCGGTTTGAGAACCTCTGCGGTCTTGATGGTGACGGAGCCGCGGTGGCGGTCGAAGGGCTGGTCGGCATTAGCGGGAGCGACTTCAACGCCGA
>CBDUNP010000242.1:0-5248 GCA_965368605.1 uncultured bacterium
GTGAGGATCTGCTGGAGCATGGCGTCGGCGATGACGTCCTTGATGGTGATCGTCTTGCCGTTCTTTGGGCTCTTGAAGGTACACCAGGGGCCGCCGTCGAGCTCGGTTGCGCCGAAGTGGTCCTTGGCGGTCTGGTAGCCCCAGTCGCGGAAGGCGCCTTCGGTGAACTTCATGATGTTGCCCTTGTGGACCAGCGTGACCGAGTCGCGGTCGTTGTCGATGGCGTATTGGATTGCCGCCTTGACGAGGCGTTCGGTGCCTTCCTGCGAGACGGGCTTGATGCCGAAGCCCGCGGTCTTGGGGAAGCGGACCTTCTTGAAAGGCTCGGGGAAGTTGTCAGCCAGCAGCTTTCCGAACTTCTCGCAGTCGTCGCTGCCGGCCTCGAACTCGATGCCGGCGTAGATGTCTTCGCTGTTCTCACGGAAGATGACCATGTCGGTGAGATCGGGGCGCTTGACCGGGGAGGGGACGCCGGTAAACCAGCGGACCGGGCGGAGGCAGGTGTAGAGGTCGAGGATCTGCCGCAGTGCGACGTTCAGCGAGCGGATGCCGCCGCCGACGGGCGTGGTCAGCGGGCCCTTGATGCCGACGAAGTAGGTCTTGAAGGCTTCGAGTGTTTCCTCGGGGAGCCAGTTGCCGGTCTTCTCAAACGCTTTCTCGCCGGCGAGGACTTCTTTCCAGGCGATGGCACGCTCGCCGCCGTAGGCTTTTTCGACTGCGGCATCGAAGACACGCTGGCTGGCGGCCCAGATGTCCGGCCCGATGCCGTCGCCCTCGATGAAGGGGATGATCGGCTGGTTGGGGATGTCGTATTTGCCGTTGGTGCAGGTGATGGGCTGGCCGTTGGTGGTTGCCTGGGTCATCTTGGTTAAGCTCCGAATCTTGGGTTTATCTGTATAGGTCGTGGTTATTCGTGTGAAACTGGGGGCTTTGGGGCTGCCGGGCCTGTTTCGGGGGGCAGTCAAAGGTCGCGTAGTATAATCAATTGGCTTGATTCCTTCCCGTGGCGGTATTTAATTGACTATTCCCCGTGGTTTACGGGGGTGTATTCGGGGACGAAATGGAGAGGCGGATGACACGACCCGGATTGGCTGCTTGCCTGGCGGTCGCGCTGACAGTGGCGTGCGGCGGCCGGTCTGCGCACGCGATCGAGCTGGCGGTCCAGGCCGTCGGTGCCTCCCCGACGCAGTTGGCCGGGTACACCATCGGCGGGCAGGTGATCGACGGGCAGGGCATCCGCATCGCCGACGTCGATACCCAGATCGATCCGGACCACCCGGCCCTGGCGGGCAAGATCATCTCGCACACCGACTACACCACCGAAGGGCTGATCGATCCGGACACCGAGTTCCACGCCTTTGTCACCGTCAACGGCCAGCGCGTCTGGGTCAACGACCTGCACGCGACCGCGGTCGCTGGCGTGATGGTCAGCAACGGCCTGGACAGTGAGGGCGTGCAGACCGGGCACATCGGCATCTCCCCGGGCGCAACGCTGGACATCGCCAAGTTCTGGGAGAGTGACCTCGATAAGCACGTCGATGGCGGGATCGAGGCGAGCTTCGACCTGACCCAAGGCGGCGCGAGTATTCTTTTAATCGAAGACCAGACCGCCAACGCCTTTGCCCGCGGCGACACGACCTTCGCTGCGGCGGTGGATTACCTGGCATATGCGAATGACACGCTGGTCGTGGTCCCCGCGGGGAACTCCGGGCCGGACAACACGGTGTTCTCGATCCCCGCCGATGCGTATAACGGGCTGACAGTCGGCGCGACGGATGAGACGTACAACAAGGTCGCGCCATTCAGTAATGCCGGGCCGACCAATGATGTGGGTGGGGGGCGTGCCAAGCCCGACCTGCTGGCGCCCGGGGTTGGTATCGTTGTCCCGTTCGGCGGCTGGGAAGACGATGATGGGCGGGACGGCAGCGCCGCGGTGAATTACAAGCATGATTTTACCCCCGCCGACGTGACGCAGTTTATGGCCCCGAACATCACAGCCGAAGAAGATGAAGACTCGGACTGGGTCACGGTATCGGGCACGAGTTTTTCCGGCCCATTGGTCGCCGGTGCCGGGGCGTTGCTGCAGCAGTGGGGGGCGCACCGGGGGATGGACACGTCCAGCGAGACGATGCGCGCGGTGATGATCAACTCGGTGAACAAGGTTGAAGGTGCGATCGGGATGACCCGGACGATCGTGGATCGGGAGGATCAGGACTGGCTGGCCAGCGAGGCGTATCTGGACCAGAGCGTGCCCTTGGATAACCAGATGGGGGCCGGGCAACTGGACGTGTCGCGGGCGCTGATGCAGTACGACGCCGGGGAGCAGGGGCCGGGCGAGGTTGCGAACATCGGCTGGGACAAAAACACCGCCACGACCGAGGGCGAGTTCTTCGATTACCTGCTGGCGGACTCATTGAACGCGGGCGATTTCATCTCCGCGACGCTGGCGTGGGACCGGCAGGCGCTCTATCAGGACAACGGCATCACCGGCGAATACGAGACGGGCATCGACACGGTGCTCGGCCTGCCGATCGACAACCTGGACCTTTACCTGATGCTCAACGACGACACGCTGACGGAGCAGGCGCTGTGGAGCTCGGTCAGCACGCTCGATAATCTTGAACACCTGTTCTGGGAAATCCCCGAGGCGGGCGACTACAAGCTCCGCGTGGTGTTCACGGAGGACGTGACGTTTCTGCCGGGGTTCGAGTCGACGCCTGATTTCACGCTGGCATGGTGGGCGGGTGTGCCCGAGCCGGCCAGCGGGGCGCTGGTGATGGTGATGATGTGCCTGGCCGTGGGGCGTTCCCGTTCCGGGCGGGGGACACGTTGATCCGACCTGAGCCCGGGATTCAATATTTAATCGTGGTTAGCCGATGGGATAGGGGTTGACATTGAAGCGATCCGTGCTGTAAACTGAGGAACTTATGAACCATTGCTCGCCTATCACCGCTGCTAACCTGCTGAACGGCCTAATTGGCCTAAAGCTTATGGCACGCGCCGGATAGGGTTTTGCAAAGGTTTTTTGACCGATACCAATCACCCTGTCAGGCGTATGCCGACAGGGTTTTTTTGTGGATTTAGACAGTCAATAGAGATTAAACAATAGTACTAAGCAACGAGCCATGCCGGCTCAACCATGGAGCACGATGATGAGCGATTCAGCCCCCGAAGGTCAGTCCAAACGCACCCCGATCCGTATCTTTGATACGACGCTGCGAGACGGCGAGCAGTCGCCGGGTGCGAGCCTGAACCATACCGAAAAGATGGAGATCGCCCGTCAGCTCGAGGCGCTGGGTGTGGACGTGATCGAGGCGGGCTTCCCGATTACCAGCCAGGGCGACTTCGACGCGGTCAACGCGATCGGCAAGGAACTTAACCGCGCGATCGTGGCGGGCCTGGCCCGGTGCGTGCCCAGCGACATCGACCGCGCGGGCGAGGCGCTCAAGGGCGCGAATAACCCGCGTATTCACGTGTTCTGCGCGACCAGCCGTATCCATCGGGAGCATAAGCTCAAGAAGGCGTTCGAGGAGATCGTCACGCTGTCGGCCGACTCGGTCAAACGCGCCCGGCAGTTCGTGGACGATGTCGAGTTCAGCCCCGAGGACGGGTCGCGGACGGAGTTGAATTACCTTGTGGACGTGACCGCGGCGGTGATCGAGGCCGGGGCGACGACGATCAACATCCCGGACACCGTCGGCTACGCCGTGCCCGAGGAGTACGGGCACATCTTCTCCTATGTCCGTGAGAAGATCCCGCAGATCGACCGCGACGGCATCTACCTCTCGGCCCACTGCCACGACGACTTGGGCCTGGCGGTCGCCAACTCATTGGCCGCGGTGCAGGGCGGGGCCCGGCAGATCGAATGCACGATCAACGGGATCGGCGAGCGTGCCGGTAACGCATCGCTCGAAGAGATCATCATGGCCTTGCGCACGCGGGCCGACTACTACAACAAGTACGAGACCGGCATCGTTACCAAGAAGATCTACCCGACCTCGCGCATGGTCAGCAACCTCACCGGGTTGCACATCCAGCGCAACAAGGCCGTGGTCGGCGAGAACGCCTTTGCGCACGAGGCCGGCATCCATCAGGACGGGATGCTCAAGAACCGTAATACCTACGAGATCATGGACCCAACCTCGATCGGCGTGCCCGAGTCCAAGCTCGTGTTGGGCAAGCACTCCGGCAGACACGCGCTGGGCGACCGGGTCATCGATCTGGGGTACACGGTTGACAGCGAAACACTCGACAAGGTGTACGAAGCGTTCAAGGCCTTGGCGGACAAGAAGAAGGACGTTTACGACGAAGACATCGAGGCGATCCTGGATGAACAGTTGGAAACCGGCCGACAGTTGTGGGAGTTGAAGCGTTTCCAGGTCACCAGCGGGACGGGCGTGATCGCGACGGCGACGGTGTCGTTGCGCGACTCGTCCGGTGAGGAACGGACCGACGCCTCGACCGGTGACGGCCCGATCGACGCCTGCTACTCCGCGATCCAGCGCATCACGGGTGTGACCGTCACGCTCGAAGATTACCAGACCCGTGCCGTGACCGGGGGCAAGGACGCGCAGGGCGAGGTGTCGGTGCAGGTACGCCACCACGACCGCAAGGTGCGTGGCCGGGGCCTGAGCACGGACGTGATCGAGGCGGCGGTCAAGGCCTACCTCAGCGCAATCAACCGGATCAAGACGACCGAGGACCGCGAGGTCCAGGCGACCACGATGGGCGGTGACGGATCGCCCCCGGGCAAGGTGGCGCAGCCATGAGTGTGTTCACGCCTAAAACAGTCACGCTGCCCGATGGCGCGGCGGTCACGTTGCGTAGCCCGGGGTTGGATGAGGCGCAGCCGTTGATTGAGTACCTGGACGCGGTTCGGCGAGAAACCAACGGGATCATGTTTGGCCCGGAGGACGAACTGCTCGCCGTTGAAGCAGAGCGGCAGTGGATCGAGAGCCATCTAAACGATGCCCGCGCGGTGCTGATCGGTGCGTATGTTGGTGATGAAATCATTGCTTTAAGCGGTGTCCACCCGAGCAGGTTTTACAGACAGCAGCACACGGCGGGCGTGGGGATCTCGATCCGCCGCGCGTGGTGTGACCGTGGGCTCGGGACGTTATTGATGTGCGAGCTTGTGGATTGGGCTCGTGTACACCCAACCCTCAGGCAATTAACGCTGTGCGTGTTCGACAGCAACCCGCGGGCCCAGGCGGTGTATCGCAAGGTCGGCTTCGGGGTCGACGGGGTG
>CBDUNP010000243.1:0-5244 GCA_965368605.1 uncultured bacterium
CTGGTGTTTGACCGGGAGAGCAACGACAAGGCGATCGACCTGTTCCGGCGGGTCGCACCGTCGCTGGTGATCACGCACCCACGCCTGGATTACATGTTGGACCACGAGCAGACGCACCTGCTGGCGCGCAGCGCCGCGTTTGCGTACCCGATCCCCAACGCCACCACGCTGCCGCTGAAAGCTGGCTCGGCGGTGCCGCATCTGTATTACTGTGACCCCGTCGAAGGCGTCGACCACGACGGCCACCCCACGCGGGCCACCACGCTGATCAACATCACCGAGCAGCTGCCCCGCAAGGCCGAGATGCTCGCCTGCCACGCAAGCCAGCGGGAGTGGCTGCGGTCACACCACGGGATGGATGAGTACATCGAGGCGATGAAACGCCATAGCGCGACGCGTGGGCAGAACGCTGGCACGGCTTACGCCGAGGCGTTCGTCCAGCACCGCGGCCACGCCTTCCCACGCAACGACCTGCTGGCTGAACTGCTATCCGGCCAGTCTTTATAGAACCCCAAAGAAGTCACAGGAACTACTCATGCCCAGGCCAATCAGTAAAGTCGCCCCCGGCTGGTGGGACTACACCACGCTGGACGAATCGATCCTCAAAGACGCGGCGAAGCTCTCCGCCGACGACCTGCTTGAGCTGTCGCGCGACGGGTTCAAGGTGCGGATCTACGACACGCTGCAGGAGTTCTACTGCGCTGAGGCGTTGGAGTACATCGACGCCTGGAAGCAGGCGACGCCGGATAACCCCGCGGGGATCTGCGGCCCGATCGGCCCGACGGAGCAGCTCCCCTTGGTCGCGCAGATCGTCAACGCGACCGGGCTGAAGCTGCACGATGCGCACTTCTGGGGCATGGATGAGTGGATCGAAGACGGCAAGCCCGTGCCGACGACGCACCCGCTATCCTTCGCCAAGGCCGATATGGAGATGTGCTTCAACCGCATCGACAAAGACCTGGTGATGCCGACCTCGAACATCCACTTCCCGACCGACCTGGATGCGTACTCGAAGAGCTACGGCCAGGTCCGCTGCGTGCTGATGCAGGGCGGGCAGGGCGAGGTCAAGCACTGGGCGTTCAACGACCCGCCAAAGCGTGAAGGCCAATACCAGGACGCGCCGCCATCACCCGAAACGTACCGCAAGCTCGGCACACGCATCACCGACCTGCACCCGATGACGGTGATCCAGAACGCCCGCACGTCAGGCGGGGGCTACGTCCCGCAGGTGCCGACGATCGCGGCGACGGTCGGCCCGGTGGAGACGTGGAAGGCCGAACGCGTCAGCATCTGGCACCCCGGCCACCACGACAACCCGTTCGGCATGCGGCTCACCGCGCTGATGATCGCCAAACGCATCCCCGACGCGTCGGTCCCGATGTCGCTGCTGGCCGACCACAACGACGTCACCTTCAGCTACTACCGCCACGGCATCGGCGTGGTGGATACCGAGATGCATTAGTGCGAATGTCATAGCCAACTGGCCCAGGGTATCTCCGTAAGTCTTCATAGCGGTAGGGCGGCGGAGCAGTGGAGCCGCATATGAATAATGAAAACCACTGGCGATGTATGCTCGAGCTTAACAGCGATGAACAGGTCATCACGGGTAGTGAATCTTCATTGTCTGACGCCATCCGCCGTGCGGCAGACCTTCGGGTCTATACCGAGTTCTATTTTGAAGAGCATATCGCACCGGATTTAGCGCCCCCGGTCGCCATGGACCACAACGGCCTGGTTAAAGAAGTTATCGACTTTCGTCAGACGTACCTGATTGACGATCAGCACGCCGCCGGGATCACGACGACCCGCCAACCGATGAACCCGGTCTTGGGATTTAATGGTGTCGATCCTCGGATGTCACTATTCATGTACAACATGACCGGGCACCAGTCGTGCGCTACGCTTAATCTGGGCAACGTCGCCGCCACCGAAACTCGGTCCGGGCGGTGTGACATCATCCCTACACCGGCCACGATGCCCAAGATGAGCGAGACCCACGCGTTCGACGTCGGGAGTTCTTGCCCGTCTCGAAACTTTGTCTATCACATGGAGGTCTATCGCTTCTGGGTGAACGATACGTGGGCAGAGGTCTTGTCACACGATGCTCAAGGCGAGATTATGTCTGGTTCGTGGGACGCCTTGGCCGAGGCTCACTGTTCCGGTCGTGAAATCAAGGTAGCGATCGGCGGGTTGTCACGCGACCTGGGCGACGGGCCTTCGTCCGAGTTATTCACGCCCCTGGGTTCGTCATTCATCCACACAAGGAAACACTTTTATGAGGCCCAGACGCACCCTGTCGTGCGCGTTGCCGCAGCGGTCCCGATGGTGTACGGGTCTAAGTCCTGGGACCTGTCCTGGGGCATCATCCGGACCGACGGCAGCGCTTCGATCCGCAGCGTCGATCCACACACCAATCGGTTCCGCGACTGGACTGGCCGATTCCCATGCCGTTGGTTTGTCCGGTAGATTAAGCGGTTATAGATCAATCGCATACACAGAAGTTTGTGCCGCAGTATGTATGATCTCTGAGTAATGCAGCGTCCTGGCCCCACTCGTTTCGCCGATCTGTGTCGGAGCTCGGACCACAAACTCTGCCCGATCCAGCCCGGTACACATAATGTAGGCTAGCTGTAACCCCTCCACGCCTGACGCTACATCGCCCGCTGTGCCCGGGAACAACATCGGGCCGACATCGACCTGTATGGCTTTCCTGTCTGGGCGGAAGTTCATATATCCGATCGGGTATTCGAGTACGGCGTCGTGAGTGCCCGCAGCTCCCGCAATCGTGGTCATTGCTACCAGCGACTTGAGCTGTTCGATTGCACGGATCATCGACTCGACACTGTCCAGCCGGACGGCGTCGGCCTTCCTGATCTCGAATCGAAGATCGCTCCAGACTGCGGTTCGGCCGTCAAATAGCCTGACTTCTTCTTGGGGCGTTGCGATATGGATCACGTCGTCGCGGTGGTCTGCAAACTTTTTCTGGAGTTTGTATTGATGTTCGCCAAAGGTGATGCAGACCTCGGACGTAGGCACCTGTGCGATACCGCCATCCAGATACATGTGCTCCCCAATGCAGGCCTTGCCTAGATAGTAAGGCCGCGCATGGCCCGAGGCCTGATCGATCAGCGTACACGAGGCCAGCACTTGTGTACGACAGGTATTACAGGGGTGTCCGCCGATTTCGGAGCTGTTGATGATGTAAGAATTCCGGAAGTCGGTGATCCCGCACGCGCTATCCGTCATGACTTATCCTTACGAGGGGGCGGCTGGCATTTTTGTCTTTTTGGCTTGCATATAAGCCGAAATCAAGATAATTTATGAGATAAATATACTTCCGTCAATACCTCTCGGCAACATATTTCTGGTGAGGTTACGGTCTGATAGAAGGATGGAGAGCACGATGCTTAGGGTTACTCAAGGGCTGTTTATATTAACACTTGTTTTGCTGTCATCGACAAAGCTCTGGGCCGAGGGGTGGGATTTCAAAGGCCCGTTTGGTGTTGCGGTCAACAGCAAGGACGTGGTCTATGTCGCCGAGATCAATAATCGGCGCATCTCGAAATTCACCGCGGATGGTCAGTGGATCGGAACGATCGACACGATTCAAGGGTATGGCCCTTTGGCCGGGCCGTTCGATATCTGCATCGGTCCAGAGGATGGGTTATACATCACGGACACGCTTGGACATCGTGTGATCGTTTTGGATGCACAAGAGAATCTCCGTTTTGTCTTGGGCACCCCCGATAAGGGAGCCAAGCCCGGCCAGTTCTCTGAACCTCATTTTATCGCGGTAAATCAGGCCGGCGAGATATTCGTGTCTGACACATTTAACGCGCGCATCCAGAAGTTTTCACCGCAAGGCGAGTTTGTGACCGCCTGGGGAAAGATCGGTGAGGGGCCGGGTGACTTCCTGCACATGGGGTACTTGGCTCGGGTCGACGTAGATAACCGGGGTTTTGTCTACGTGCGAGAGTTTGATGGTGGCAGGATCCAGAAGTTTACTGAGGATGGCGATTACGTCGCGACCTTAAGCCGCCGTGGCACAGACGATGGCGAGCTGGATGAGGGGTACGGCCTATCGGTGATCAACGGCAAGCTCTATTGTCCGGATACCTTTCAGAGCCGAGTCCAGGTGTTCACACTTGAGGGTGGCTTGGTCGAAATCTGGGCACCGGGCGAGGGCAACAGCGGGCATCACTTCAACCACCCGGTTGATATCGCCCAAACTGTGGGCGGCGACCTGATCGTGACCGACTGGAAGAACGACCGCGTGTTGAAGCTCGATTCCGAGGGGCAATTCCTACAGACATGGGGCCGTTCATTGCAGGATATCTTGGCATATGAGCCGCCTCAATGGATACAACGTGGGGTCGATCGGCCGATCGAGGTCGCGGTCTACGCCGGAATCAGCGACGCGACACTTCAAGCCGCGCAAGATGCCGGGATCGATGTGATCTATCCATCCATGAACGACCAGTACCGCGATTGGAATATCGCGGCGCAGGTTGCCAAGGCTCAATCGATGGGCATCGAGATCCACCCCTCAATCGCCTGCCTGATCTTCGGGCAGGGGCATGGCGGCAACAGCGAGATCTTTCAGGATATGCCCGAGCTGTGTATGTGGAAGAAGGGGGCTACGGAACCTATGGGGGCGATCCTTTCGTGGGCGCACCCAGAGGCGCGGAGCTTCAGGGCCGATCACCTGGTAAACCGTACGCAGGCCAACGACACCCAGGGGATCATGCTGGACTATATCCGCTACCTCGGGACAGACTACGGCTACGACCCGGTGATTGTTGACGGTTTCTTCAAGGAGTTTGGCGTGAATCCGCTGTCGCTGCCACAGGATGATCTGCGGTGGATGCAGTACCGCGCCGATTATGTGACACAATTTATCGTCGAGCTCCGCCATAAGTTGGCAACCGCGATGCCTGGCCGACATATCGAGATTTCGGTTTACCTATCGGGTGACGACCCGTCCCCAGAAGCGTATCTCAAGCAGTCGCTTCAGGACTGGCGAACATGGGCTTCTATGGGGATCGTGGATACGGTGAATGTCGCCCAATATACGCGTGACCCGCACCAGATCTACACCGCGGTCCGCCGTGTAAGGCAAGCGGTCCCCGACCGGGTTATCGTGAATAGCTTCATTGCCTGTTACGGCGGCAACCTCAATACCCCCGAGCTGCTGCGTAAAGGTTTCGAGGCCTCAATCGCAGGCGGCGCTGATCGTGTCACCGT
>CBDUNP010000244.1:0-5218 GCA_965368605.1 uncultured bacterium
GTGGCCTTCTTCTTCGTAGCCTTACGCTTGGCCTTCTTCTTAGTGGCCTTCTTCTTCGTAGCCTTGCGTTTAGCCTTCTTCTTCGTAGCCTTCTTCTTAGTGGCCTTACGCTTAGCCTTCTTCTTCGTAGCCTTCTTCTTGGTCGCCTTGCGCTTCGTGCTCTTACGCTTGGCGGCCTTCTTCTTGGCCTTCTTCTTCGCCATGGGCTCGGTCCTTTCAGTTAGCCCTCGGAGCTGTGGGTCAACTGTATTCCGTCTGGTGAACCGCAAACAAAAACTTACGGTTGCGCCAGCTATATCGGCTTGGGCGTTGGGGTGCCTTGAGCAATATTCACTTGTCAACCAATATCCTACAACACTATCGTCGCATTATTCAACCCTAATCCTAAAATAAAATCAATCTCGTGGCGTTCATCACAACTCATTTTCTTAATAACGAACAACCACACACGTGAGATTGGCATCGTCTTCGAGCGTGCGACATGCGCGCGCACCGACGTGTGACGCGGTGTTGTGTGATGCGTTCAATGGGAGTGGATAGACCGTTTCAAAGTCTTGTCGCCCGCCCCGTTCAACCGTGCGCGCGGTCACTATGAACGCTTGGGATCAACAGGCGCGCCTTTGAGGCGTTGAAACGTAAACTATTTTGTTTTAATAGACTTGCGATCGTAAAAAAACAGATTGTGGAAAACTTTGGTAGTGAAAAACCGCCTTCGGAAGGGGGGTTGACCTTTCCGAAGGCGGTTGTGAATGTCTGAATCCGTTTATCCGAGTGGCACGATCAATCGTCGTCGTGTTGCGGCTTGTACTCGGCAACAATCTGCTGCTGGACATGGCTTGGCACGGGGTCGTAATGGCTCAGGTCCATGGTGTAACTTCCTTGGCCACCGGTCACACTTTTTAATTGCCCCTGATAGTTGCTGACCTCCGCCAATGGGACGATCGCGCGGATGATCGCCATGTCGCCGGGCAGCATGTCGGTCCCCTGGATGCGTCCGCGCTTGCCCGATAAGTCGCCGGTGACGTCGCCCATCGCGCTGTTGGGGACGGTCAGTTCCATATCCACGACCGGCTCGAGCAGGGCGGGTTTGGCTTTGTTGATCGCGTCGATGAAGGCCCGTTTCGCAGCGGTCACGAAGGCGATTTCTTTCGAGTCGACGGGGTGGTGCTTGCCGTCATACACGCTAACCTTGATGTCCTGCATCGGGTAGCCCGCGATCGCGCCCTGTTCGACGACCATCCGCACGCCTTTCTCGACCGCCGGGATCAGCTGGTGCGGGATCGACCCCCCGAACGTCGCGTTCTCGAACTCGAACCCCGCCCCGCGTTCCAAAGGCTCGATCCGCAGGTAAACCTCACCGAACTGTCCTGCCCCGCCGGTCTGTTTCTTGTGCCGGTGGTGTCCCTCGGCCTTGGCCTGGATCGTCTCACGGTACGCGATCTTAGGCGGCTTGGTGTCCACCTCCACGTTGTCCCGGTGCTTGATCTTCTCGAGCATGATCCGAAGGTGCAGGTCGCCCACACCGTGGATCACAGTTTCATGAGTCGAGGCGTCGCGGGTCACCTTGAATGTCGGGTCTTCTTCCTGAAGCTTGGTCAACGCATCGGCGATCTTCTGTTCCTCGCCGCGCTTCTTCGCCGTGATCGCCAGCCCGACCATCGGCTCGGGGTAGGGCAGGGGCAGCAGGTGGATGCTGTCTTCATCGTGTGAGTCGTGCAGCACGCCGTCGCGGTGGATCTGCTCGAACTTCGCCACCGCCGCGATGTCGCCGGGGATCGCGTCGTCGATCTCGACGTGCTTCTTGCCCTGCAGCTTGAACAGGTGCCCGATCTTCAGAGGCTTTCGGCTCTCGCCCTCGATCGGATCGCCGATGTAGACCTGCGAATCCTTACGCAGCGTCCCCTGATGCACGCGGAACATGCACAGCTTCCCGGCAAACGGGTCGACCCGGACATTAAACACATGAGCCAGGACGTGGTTGTTCGGGTCGGAGTCGGCGTGGATCTCATGGTCCAGATCCGTCCCCTTCACAAACGGCCGGGGGTTGCCTTCCATCGGGTTCGGCGCGAGCTTCACGAACACGTCCAGCAACTCCGACACACCCACCGGGTTGTCGTGATCGTCGTGGGGGTGTGCCGCGGTGAAGCAGATCGGCACCAGGTGCCCCTCACGCAGCGCCCGCTCGAACGGCTCGTGCAGCTGCTCGGGTGTGACCTCCCCTTTATCCAGGTAGATCTCCATCAGCTTCTCATCGACCTCGACGACTTGATCGATGATCGCGGTATGCGCCTCCTCGACCGACCCGAAGTCGCTCTCGCCGGACGGGTTGAAGAAGCAGTCCACGACCGCCTTGCCACCCTTCGCCGGCAGGTTCACCGGGAGGCACTCCTTCCCGAACGCCTCCTGGATCGATGCCACCAGGTCCGGCAGGTCCACACCCTCCGCGTCGATCTTGTTCACCACGATCATCCGGCAGAGGTTGCGGTCCTTGGCCCGCCGCATCAGCCTGCGGGTGGACGACTCGACCCCCGCTTGGGCGTTGACCACCACCGCGACCGTCTCGACCGCGGGCATCGCGCTGATCGTCTGCCCGATAAAGTCCGCCGCTCCCGGGGTATCGATCAGATTGATATGCCGCCCCTGGTAATCGCAATGCATCACCGCGTTGAACAGGCTGTGCCCATGCTCCTGCTCCTCTTCGGTGAAGTCGCTGATCAGGTCGCCTGGGCGTCCCATCGCGCCGATGACGCCGGCCTTGTACATCAATGCTTCCGTCAGCATCGTCTTTCCTGAACTCGCGTGACCAATCAGTGCGATGTTTCGGATGTCGGTGGTGCTGTAGTTTGCCAACGGAAGCCTCCTTCGTGATAACGGAACAACAAGATGTCAAAGTCCGGGACGTGCCCGGGAAGCTCCCCGGATGTATGGTTACAGTATAAGACTCCGCGGTCGTATTACCAAGTGGTTCCGCCTCGTATGGACGCCTGCTCACGTCAGGCTATCCTGACGCCCATGTCAGATACCAATCGCCTCGCACAAATGGATCACGCCCACGTTTGGCACCCGTTCACACCCATGCGCCAGTGGCGCGAACAGCCGCCGTTGGTGATCGAACGCGCCGAGGGGTTCCACCTGATCGACACCGATGGCAACCGCTACATCGACGGCGTCTCCAGCCTGTGGTGCAACGTCCACGGCCACCGTGTCCCACAAATCGACCAGGCCGTCCGCGACCAACTCGATCAGGTCGCCCACTCAACGCTCCTCGGCCTCGCCAGCCCCCCGAGCATCGAGTTCGCCGCCATGCTCTGCGACCACGTCAACGCCGAACTCCAGCCCCTCACCACCAACCACCAGCCCCTTACCAAGGTCTTCTACTCCGACGCCGGCGCAACCGCCGTCGAGGTCGCCTTCAAGATGGCCGTGGGCTACTGGCACCACACCGGCAGGCCCGAAAAGCGAAAGTTCATCGGCCTCGCCGGCGCGTACCACGGCGACACCACCGGCTCCATGTCCGTCGGCTACTCCGAACTGTTTCACAAACCGTTCGTCTCGATGGTCTTCGACGTCACCACCTTCCCCCACGTCGATCCCCTCCGCGCTGTCACCACCCCGCCCCGAAGCCCACGCTGTGACAACGTGGGCGTCTTTCCTAGTGAAGATGAAGCCCTCACCCAATCGTTGATGCAGGATTGCCTCACCACTCTCGATCAACTCCTCACCCAGCAAGCCCACGAGACCGCCGCCATCGTCATCGAGCCCGTCATGCAGGGCGCCGCAGGCATGATCTGCCAACCCCCCGGCTTCGTGCGCGGCGTCCGCGAACTCTGCGACAAACACAACGTCCTGCTCATTGCCGACGAGGTCGCCACCGGCTTCGGCCGCACCGGCAAATTTTTGGCTTGTGCCCACGACGGCGTCACCCCCGACATCCTCTGCCTCGCCAAGGGCATCACCGGCGGTTACCTCCCCCTCGCCGTGACCATGACCACCGATCGCATCGAACAGGCCTTCACCGGCGAGCCCGACGAACGCCCAGCCAAAACTCTCTACCACGGCCACACCTACACCGGCAACCCCCTTGCCTGCGCCGCCGCCATCGCGTCCCTCAAACTCTTCGACGACAACAACGTCCTCGACCACGCCAATAAGTCCGCCCAACTCATCGCCGAAAAACTCAACCCACTCCGTGACCACCGAAACGTCCTGGACATCCGCCAGCGAGGCCTGATGGTCGGCATCGAACTCGGCCAGGATCGAAACGCATCCGCAGAAGCCAAGCCCTTCGATTTCAGCGCACGCACCGGCGCACAACTCTGCAAAGCCATGCTCCCCAAAGGCCTGATCATCCGCCCCCTCGGCGACACCCTCGTCCTCATGCCCGCCCCCGCCATGGACCACGACACCCTCGCCCGGATGCTCGACATCGTGGTCGAGACCCTCGCTAACTGCCAATTCGACACCAAATAGCCCCTTCACAGCCTGCCAAGGCAGTCCCCCCCGGGCCATGGCCTCTGCTTGTTTGGCTGTAAGTGTTTATACGTCAATTAAATGCGTCTTGTCCGCCATTCCGGGGGCTGGCACCCCCGTTGCATCTATATAGCTGCCTGCGGGGAGTCCCCGCCTGATGAGATGCCATGAACAGCACCGACCCCCAATCCGCCAGCCGGTTCAACGTCCTGCTCACCCAGGACCGCCAGCACTCTGCTGGCCACTGGACCCGCCAGCTCCCCATGCTGCTGCAGCCCCAGGGGGTCAACGCCTATCTTGCACGCTCCGGCCGTGAAGCTGTGGATATGGTCAACGACCTGGAAATCCACGCCGCACTCATCGACCTCGCCACCCCACAGGAAGCCCCCGGGAATCCTTCCCTCGATTCCCGCACGAGT
This sequence comes from uncultured bacterium, assembly GCA_965368605.1. Classification (GTDB taxonomy): domain Bacteria; phylum Planctomycetota; class Phycisphaerae; order Phycisphaerales; family Phycisphaeraceae; genus JAJRRS01. The sequence goes on from CBDUNP010000244.1 coordinate 4,890, forward strand.
GGGTCTAAGTCCGGGGGCGGGGGTGAGGCCCAAGGCCTGTGGGTCTTGGAAGTCATCCGCCGTCTGCCCAACCGCCCGCCGGTCGTCGTCATCAACAGCCGCGCCATCGCGCCCCGCCAGGCCCAGCGCTTCCTCAATGATGCGCTCCGCCTCGGCGCGTTCTCCGTTATCAACCGACCCAGCGACATCGAAGATATGCTCGCGGTCATCCGCCGACTCATTGACCGTCAATACGAAGGAGCCTGGCCCGCGAACTAAAACAAACACTTGGCCCCACGTCGACGACGTGGGGCCTCATCACGAGTCCCCCCGGATTTCCCCCGGGTCTT
>CBDUNP010000245.1:0-5214 GCA_965368605.1 uncultured bacterium
GAGGTTGCCCTCGGTCTTTTCGGCGATGACGCTGAGCATGTCGATGTGATGGCGGGCCAGTTCCAGGTGGGCCATGCGTTGGCCGGTCTGTGGGTCGGGGATCTCGCCCATCGCGAACAGCGCCTGTGTGGTCATCGTGCTGACGAGCGTCTCGAACGAAGCGGGGGGTAACTGACGACCGCCCCCCCCGGAAGCCTGGCCCCCGGCATTCGGCGCACCTGCGTCACCGGCCTCGGCGGCCTGCTTGGCCTTGGTCTGCTCGGCGAGCTTCTGCTTCTCGGCCTGGGCCTGGCTCTTCCAGTCGTCGTCCACAATAATCTTCGGCGCTTCGTCGGACATCGTTACAAACTCCTTTGGCTGATGAATCACCGCATTTTAGCAGGAAAACCGCGAAGGCGCGAAGAACGCTAAGAAAGACAATGAATGTAGACAGGATGACAGGATTGGCGGGATAGGCCTTCCATGAAGGCCCCGGCCTCAATCCTTATCCAGTCCATCCTGTCATCCTGTCCACATTCTACTTCTTCCGCCTTCGCGTTCTTCGCGCCTTCGCGGTTTACTTACTTGCCCCCGTCAGTACACGCAGGCTCACCGGGAGGTTGAAGCTCATGTCTTCTTCGACGATGGTGGCGTGTTCGACTTCGCCTTGGTGGTCGTCGACGAGTTTCTGGACGATCTGCTGGACCAGGTGTTCGGGGGCCGAGGCGCCGGCGGTGACGAGCACCGTATCGACATCGGTAAACCAGACCGGGTCGATCTCGCTGGCGTCGTCCACGAGTTTCGCGGGTGTCCCCGGCCCGGCGGGCGCGTCGGGGGCGGGGGAGTTTTCCGCGATCTCGGTCAGGCGCACCGAGTTCGAGCTGTTCTGTGAACCCACCACCAGCACCAGGTCCGCCCGCGGCGCAAGCTCACGCACCGCGTGCTGGCGGTTGGTCGTCGCGTAGCAGATGTCTTCGGTCGGCGGTTCCTTGACCTGCGGGTAGCGCTTGCGGATCGCGGAGATGATCCGGTTGGCGTCGTCGACACTGAGCGTGGTCTGGGTGAGGTAGACGATCGGGTCGTCCTGGGTGAACGGAAGATCGGCGACGTCTTCGGGGGATTCGACGATCGTGATCGCGCCGGGCGCTTCGCCGACGGTTCCGACGACTTCATCGTGCCCGGCGTGGCCGATCAATAAGATGTTGTAGCCCTGCCTGGCGTATCGAAGCGCCTCCATGTGGACCTTGGTCACCAGCGGGCAGGTCGCGTCGATCATGGTGCAGCCGCGGGCCTTGGCGCTCTGGCGGACCTGCGGGCTCACGCCGTGGGCGCTGAAGACGACGGTCGCGTTCTCGGGGACGTCGTCGATGGAGTCCACGAAGACGACGCCTTGCTTGATAAAGCCCTCGACGACGTGGCGGTTGTGGACGATCTCGTGGTAGACGTACAGGGGCGTGCCGACGATCTTGACCGCCTGTTCGACGGTCTGGATCGCCATCTCGACGCCGGCACAGAATCCACGCGGGTTTGCAAGCAACACCTTCATCAAGGCATGTTAGCCCTGATCCGGGCAGGCATCCAACACCCGCTGAACTTCCAGCCAGCCCATCGCCTCCGGGCTCTTGGGCGCCAGCACCGTCACGCTCGGCCCGATCGGTGCCCAAACCCTCGGGTCCGTCGGCCCAAACAACGCCAGCGTCGCCAGCCCCATCTGCGCCGCCAGGTGCGTCGGCCCCGAGTCATTGCCGATATACCCCGATGCCCCGGCCAGCGCACCGTGCAATTCGTGCAGCGTCCCGAACACCTTCGCGCCCTTCTGCCGGACCCAGTGGTCCAGCCGATCCTTGGGCCAGCGCTCGGCCTCGGCCTCGCCCAACAACGGCAGCACCGAGGCCCCGCGCTCAAGCAACTGCCGGACAAGGCTCTCATACCGCTCGATCGGCCAGCACTTGTCCACGCCGCCGCTTCCGGGATGCACCACGATCGGCCCCCCCGGATTCTTCGCGGATTCGATCTCGACGGGGTCACTCAGTTCAAGGCCCTGGTCCGTGGCCTGCCTGATGTGCCATGTGCTGATGTGCTCGGCGGAGCCGTCCTGGGGCCGGGGGTCGATGTAGATGTGCTTGGCCTGAGGGGCGAGGCGGGCGACGTTCTTGGCCCAGTCGTCGTCGCCCGTGCTGACGAAGCTGATGACGTGCTTGGCTTCGCTGAATAGTTCCCCGATCGCCGGGCTGACGGAGGTCGGCCCGCCCTCGGCGTGCAGACGGATGAACTCCCACATCTGGATATCCATCGGCGTGACCTTCGTCGCCTCGCCGAGCAGGGCGGGGGCCAGCATCGCACGCTCCCAGGCGGACACCAGCGTGATCGGCCCCACCAGCCCCCGCAGCATCGGCAGGGTCAGGACGAAGTCGCCCAAGGCACCGTAATGGAAAAAAACATTCATACTGACGTCCGGTGTGTACGCCCCGGGCCCTCTATTTTGCCCACGTTCAGCCGCCTCGGCCACACGGCGTAACCGGGCCTGTCTGCCCCGGCCCCATCCCGCCGATGCCCCGCCTCAGCTAGCGGATTTTATCTTAACGCGGCCTGTGACGGATGGCGCTTCCGATAACACACGGACTACGCCCGCAGTCGGCCTAACACCTTAAGCAGCGGGGGAATCACGCCGAATCTACCCTCGGAGCGGCGTGAAAGACCCCTTTTGTATGGGGACAGCGTCCGCCAGCACCCAGGACACCCGGCCCCCCCAGGCATGCCCAGCATCCCCCTGACGGGCCGATCCACGGCGGGAACTACGGCTATGGCGAGTAAACGTGTCAAGAGCGGCCTGGAGATCTACCTCAAGCAGATCGATGAGTCGCCGCTGCTGACTGCGGAGCAGGAGAAAGAACTCTGCCGCAACATCATCGAGCGCAACTGCATGGCCTCCCGCGAGCACATGGTCCGCTCGAACCTGCGCCTGGTCGTCTCGATTGCCAAACGCTACATGAACCGCGGCCTGCCGCTGACCGACCTGATCGAGGAAGGCAACATCGGGCTGATGAAAGCCGTCGAGGGCTTTAATCCCGACATGGGTGCCCGCTTCTCGACCTACGGCACGTGGTGGATCAAGCAGGGCATCAAGCGTGCCCTGATCAATGCTGTCCAGCCGATCCATATCCCCGCCTACATGGTCGAACTGATCGCCAAGTGGAAGCGGGCCTCGCGTGACCTGGAAGAAGAGCTGGGGCGTACCCCAAACATCCAGGAGCTGGCCGAGCGGATGGAACTGCCCGCCAAGAAGATCAAGATTATTCATAAGGCCGTCCGCGCTTTCCAGCGCCCGCCACAGACCGGCGGCAGTGGGGCGGAGGGCGAGGGGCCAACCCTCTCCGAGATGCTCAGCGACGAACGCACGCTCGGCCCGGACGAGCAGGTCCTGCTCGACGACGACCTGGCGACCATCGCGATCCTGCTGGACGCCATCGACGACCGCGAAGCCACGATCCTGCGTCTGCGCTACGGGTTGGACGGCAACGAACCGCTGACCCTCAAAGAGATCGGCAAGCACGTCGGCCTCACCCGCGAACGCGTCCGCCAGATCGAGGCCGAGGCGCTACGCAAACTCAACACCAAGCTCAACAGCGATTGCCCCATCGCCAACGCCGCCGCACAGACCGCCGCCAAACGCTCGGCGTGAGTGGGCCAGTTAGCTCGGGGGTTTTTCTACAACGTGTTTAACGGGCGATCAAAGATCGCCGGTTGCGACATCGCTATGACGCACGGACTTGTGGTCCGCCGTTATAAGGCATTCAGTCAACGTCATGTGGCTGGCAGCGACGGGCTATGTTGCGCGTTTATAAAACGGCAGCGGGATGATCTCCCCGTCCACCCGGCTGGAGCCGGCGGCGATGAGGACCTTGTCGCCGATCTTGCAGGCGTTGGGTGTGACGTAGGCGAGCGCAACCGGGTGGCCCAGTGTCGGGGACAGGCATCCGGAGGTGACCGCCCCGAGTTGTTCGCCCTCTAAATAGATCGCGTTGCCCTGGCGGGGGGTGCGTCGGCCCTTGAGTTTCAGGCCGACGAGTTCTCGCTGCGGGGCTTCGGCCTTGATCTTCTTCAACGCTTTCTGGCCGATGAAGGCTTCGCCGTCTTCTTCCTGATCTTTATCCAGGCTGACCGCGAACCCCAGGCCGGCGGAGAACGGGTCGGTTTCTTCGTCCAGCTCGTGACCGTACAACGGCATGGCCGCTTCGACACGCAGCGAGTCGCGTGCGCCCAGGCCGCAGGGCTTGACGTCCATCGCGTCGCCCGGGTCTTTAAGGATGGTCTTCAACGCCATCGACGCCAGCTTCGCCGGGAGGATGACTTCGACGCCGTCCTCGCCGGTGTAACCCGTCCGGCTGATGATGATCTTCGCGGTCAACACGCTCTTGACGCAGAAGCTGTAGCGTTTCAGTTCGGAGACTTCTTCCGAGAACCGCCCGACGATCTCCATGACCTTCGGGCCCTGCAGCGCGACCATCGCGGTGGACTCGGTCTTGTCGTTGATCTTGACTTTGTACCCGGCCTTATTGTCGTCCAGGTGCCCGAGAACCTTGTCTCGATTAGAGGCGTTGACCACGAGCATCCACTTGTCGGGGAAGCGGTAGACGATCACGTCGTCCTTCACGCCGCCCTCGTCGTTACAGATCAGGCTGTACCGGCAGGTGTATTCCTTCATGTCGCCGACACGGCGAGTCAGGACGTGTTCGAGGAAACGTTCCGCATCCTTGCCGGAGAACTCGATGCGCCCCATGTGCGAGACGTCGAACAGCCCGCCGGACTCGCGGACCTGCTTGTGCTCTTCGATGATCGACCCGTAACGGATCGGCATCTCCCACCCGGCGAAGTCAATCAGCTTGGCGTCGTGCTCGACGTGGAACCCGTGGAACGGCGTCTCCAATAAGGGGGGGGCTTCTTGTTCCATAGGTGGGCTAAGGCCTTGTAAGATAAAGATAACGAGGTCGGATGCTTAGGCTAACGAGTCGGGCAGTCGATGACAAATAGAAAGCTGTTTTATCGGTGCATCACCATCGGGCGCGGTGTCGGAGGCGAACCCTTGGCGGCGTTGGTCGGCACGCCCAGGTACATCAGGCTCTGCTCCATGACCCGCATCACCGCCGGGCCGGAGACGATCCCCCCGTAGTGCCCGACGGACTTGTCCGGCTGCTGGATGAAGCAGCCGACGACCAGCCTCGGCGAGTCCAGCGG
>CBDUNP010000246.1:0-5213 GCA_965368605.1 uncultured bacterium
TTGCTGCTTGTTCCGAACTTGTCGCCGGCGTTCAGGCCGCTGATCAGACCGCCCGCACCGAGGTTCACCTGTGTGCCAGACTCGATGTAGAGCGGGACCGCATCGGGAGGCGCGTTGTAGATGGTCGTGAAGGGCTGGGCAAGCGCCGCAGGGTACGCTGTCACGCATAGATACAGCACGGCCGCGAAACAACACTTTATTGTTATCGAATGATGCCCGGCCATGTTTATCATCCTATAAATGCGTCAACCCAGATTATGCATGCATCACACACACCATCACCTGCGTCTGCCGACAATGACACCATAACCGATCAGCAACAAGCCTGAAACAGCGGGCTCGGGGATGGCGTTCGCCGGGGGTGAGGGGACGCCGGCGTTCCAGTTGGCGAGGATGACATTGAGATCGTCGATGCCGATGTAACCGTCGCCTGAGGGGTCTGCCAGTGGGTTGGCGGGCGGGGCGAACTGGTTCCAATTGCTAAGTACCAGGTTCAGATCATCGATGCCGACGAACCCGTCGCCGTCCAGGTCGCCGGCGATATGTGCCGAAGTGATGGTGAGTGTCATCCCCGTACTGAAGTGAGCCTGATAAGTAGGGTTTGATGAGTTAAGGTCGAAGCTAAACGGTGTGCCGTCTGCGAGTGTGCCCCAGAGACGTTTGTTCCTGTCGGTGATTTCAAGCGGGACGCCGGCGGCCAGGCTCGGGAGCAGGTCCAGGCCGTTGAGAAAGAACGAAGTGCCAATGATGTTCACAGAGCTACCGGCGTAGGCATCGAAATTGTTTCCGATTTCACCGCCACTGATGTTGAGCGTGCCGTCGCCATGAACCTCGATGTTATCACCCAGCACCCCGCCAGAGATGTTGAATATGCTTGCGGGACCGATGGTCGCATCGATGCCGACCTCGCCGCCGGTCATATTTACGGTGCTGTTTTCAACGTAAAGATGCTCTGCGATAGACCCGCCATTGATGTTCAGTATGCTCTGAGCGGTCACGCGGAGGTGGTCACCGATTGAACCGGCATTGACCGACACAACGACATCGCTATCCGTCTCATAGTAGAGACCTGCGGACATTCTTTCGCCGATCTGGCCGCCGTTGAGGGTGACGGTGCTGCCGTCTGCGACTCTAAAGTAATCGTCCACCGAACCGGCGTCGATGTTCAGGGTACTGCCGGTGTATGCCCGAGCGCCAAAACCGATTTCGCCGGCGGTGAGATTCACCGTGGTATCGATCAGTTCCAGGTTCTCACCCACGACACCGCCGGCTACGTTCAAGGTGCCTCGGACGGCGTCGAAGTTATCGCCGATAACGCCGTTGGTGTGAAGGTTAAGGGTCTGCCCAGCTCGGATACCGCCGGGGGTCGGGCTGGAGGGGACGTCGATCACCGGGGGGGGATCCGTCAAATAGGATCGGTAGAGTTTAATAACGCCGTCACCGATCACGTTATCAATCAAGCCGCTGGAGAGGATGAAAACCGATCCGTCTTCGAGCGTGCCTGACAGGATCGAGTCCTGGAAGTCGTTGAGGATGACCGTCGATCCGGGGTTTACAAAGCCCGGGACCGGGGCGCCGTTGAGCAGGAACTCGTTGCCGTAGATGTTCAGGCGGCTGCCGGAGTAGGCGCTGAAGAAGTTCCCAACCGTGCCTCCGGTCAGGTAAACAACGGCCCCCTGTTCGGCGGTAAAGGAGTCGCCTGCGGTGCCCCCGGTCAGGCTCACCAGGCTCCCGCCCCTGGCGATCACTCGGCCGACCTCCCCGCCGCCGACGTTGAGGTAGCTGCCCGAGCTGGCTTCCACAAAGCCGACCTGGCCTCCGGTGATATCGACGGTGCTGTCATTGTAGGCCTTGAGATAATCGCCTACGACGCCGCCACTGATATTGATGGTGCTGCCGGGGCGGGCCTGCAGGTTATACCCGACTGTTCCGCCCAAGACGTTGAGTTCAAGATTGCTGCTGGTGCCGGACGTGTTCCCCACGAGGTAATTGTTGCCCAGCGCTCCACCATCAGAAACATTCAATTGTGTATCCGAGGGCAGTGGGTTGGGTGGCACGTCGCTGGGCACGTTGTATACCGTCGTGAAAGGCTGTGCGACGCCGGCAGTCGCACCGACGCCCATGAATACGAAAATAGCCACAGCACGCATGTGTCCGGGCAAGATTAAGTTTCGTAACATGGCTTGTATCCCGGTTGGAGGCGTACAAAAACAATCAACCATGTTTATAACTGAAACAACGTCACCGGCCAATCGTTTTCTTACGATCCGGCTTTTTTATTTAGTTTGCTGCCCCTGCATCTTGCCTAGATTAAATAAACAGATTGCCCCAACACCCAGCAAGGTGAGCGAGGCGGGCTCGGGGATGTTGGTTGCGGGGGGTGAGGGGACGCCGGCGTTCCAGTTGGCGAGGACGACGTTGAGGTCGTCGATGCCGATGTAGCCGTCACCGATGCCCGCGATGTCGCCGGAGTCCCAATCACCGAGGGGGACGTTGGTGTTCCAGTGGCTGAGGATGTAGTTCAGGTCGTCGATGCCTACGAAGCCGTCGGCGTTGATGTCGCCTGGGAGGCGTGCGAGGGCCTCGTAGAAGGCGATGCCGATGTTTTCGCCGAGGGTGAGGTAGTCGTCGATGGTGCGGTCGGCGAGGAACATGGTCTCGAAGGTGGCGTCGAAGTCAGCGCCGAGGTAGTTGCGGCCGAAGCTCGCGAGGGTGTTGCTATTGATCCCGCCGGACTGCTCCCATTCCAGGTGCGGCGCGAGGCCGGTGAGTCGTTGCCAGAACGGGTCGTCGACGTGGCCGAGCTGTTCGTGGATGTACATCCAGTCGTCGCCGACGGGGTCCCAGATGGAGGAGTGGTAGTCGATGAAGTAGTCGGCCTCGCCGCCGGTTGAGGTTTCCAGGTCGGCGAGCATGGCTTCGCCGGAGAGCTTGAGGTCGGGCTTGTTGGCCCAGCGCGAGGGGGTCCAATAGCCGTTAGGGTCCTGGTTTGGGTTCTGGATAGTGGCGCGGTTATTGCCGGCGAATCGGCCGTCGGGGTTGAGCTGCGGGTAGATGAAGAACTCGGCGTGCTTGCGGAGCTCGATGGCGCGGGGGTCGTCGCTGATGAGGAACTCGACGGTGCCTTCCAGGGACCAGTTGCTCAGGACTTCGCCGGCGTGCATGGATGCGCCGAAGACAATCTTCTTCTTACCGGCGCTGGGGACGCTGCTGTCGGTGACCTTGAAGGCCCACATGTCGCGGGGTGCGATGGTTCGGCCCAGGTCGTCGACGCCGCCGGGGGATTGGCCGATGACCAGGTCTGCGTTGGAGCTGATGGTCTGGCTAACGTTGGGGTTGAGCTTCCATTCGTTGACCTTGTTGGCGGTGCGTGAGTAGGAATAAGGGAAGCTGTAGGCGACGTAGACCTGGTCCTGGGTGAAGGGGTTGTCGTTCTGGAAGCGGTAGGTGCTGCCGGTGTTGTAGTGGTTGTCGAACTGGAACCATGTTTCGTTGTCGTAGCTGTAGCGCATGGCGTGGTAGTCGAGGGTGTACGCGCCGCCGGCGAAGTCGTCGCTGATGCTGAAGAGGTTGGTCAAGCCCTGGACACCTGAGGCGCGGAAGTAGAACCAGCGCCAGTTACCGCCGCCGTAATAGTTGTCCCGGCCGACCATGTTGATGGTGTTGCCGCTGGCGGAGACCGTTGTCGCGCCAAGGTCCAGCGATCCGCTGTCGAAATCGATGTCGAGTGTGACGATGGCGGAGAGTGGCGTGCTGAACAGCATGACCAACATCAGCGAGGCCAAGGCGATCGCGGGGGTTTGATTCTGTTTAACAATGCGGGGCATCTTATGAACTCCGTCGTGTTAGAAAATATCAATCTCACGGTTGCGGCGCGTGTCAGGATGATGCGATGAAGCACGGCGGTATAAACGCAACGGTATCCACAGACTCAGGATCGCTAACGTGGCTGGCTCGGGGATGGTGTTGGATGCGCCGGGGGAATCTGGAGAACCGGGGGGCGTGCCGTTGTTCCAGTTCGAGAGGACGATATCCAGGTCGTCGATGCCGACGAAGCCGTCGGCGCTGGGGTCGGCCAGGGGGTCAGAAGGCGGGACGCTCTGGTTCCAGTTGGTCAGGATGATGTTCAGGTCTTCGATGCCCACGAAGCCGTCGCCGTCGAGGTCGCCGGGCAGGGAGATGACGGCGGACTCGGCGGAGATGTCCAGGCGGTAGAGCTGGACGGTGTCGGTCGTGGTGGAGATGGATGCGTAGTACTCGCCGCCGACAGGCAGTGCGAAGTCGAGTATGGACTCAATGCCGCCAGCCGGGAGATCATCGACGGATAGCAGCGGGGTCAGGCCGTCGGTATCCCAGAGTGTTAATGAGAGGTCGGCCCGCGCGGAGGCGTCGAAGATGCTGCCGTCGCTGTTTTGATTGAACTGCCCGCCCAGGGGTTTTAGCTGGAGGTCAACGGTAGACTCTTCGGTGATGGTGAAGGCGTAGAAGTCGGTGTCGCCGGTGTTGCTGACGCTGACGAAGTCGGTGGCGTCGGGCGCGATCGCCTGGCTGAGGATGTCGGCGTCGGTGCCGATGCTGGCGGTCATGGTGTCTTCGATGGTGCCCAGGTGGTACGCGAGCGCGGCGGTTGGGTTGCCCAGACCGCCGTTGGTTTCTTCGATGGCGTCGCCGTAGTAGAAGTGCGCCCCACGGATGTCGTCGAGCTGGGGGCCATCGAACGTGATGTTGATGGACGGCTCCATGAGCAGCGCGTCGGTGGTGGAGACGACGTGCCGGAATCCCAGGCCGTGGCCGGCTTCGTGGGCGACGATGTTGCGGAGGTTGATGTAATCACCGGTCGGGTCGGCGAACAGGGAGATGTCGTCGGTGTCCAGGACCATGTCGGCGTTGTCAGGGAAAAAGTTAAACGCCAGCGTGTCGCTGGACCCATCGACGGAGGCGCCGCCGATGCGGATGTCGGCACGGACGCCCAGTTGCCCCGCAGCGGAGGCGAAGCCCTGGCCGTTGTCGTTGGGTTCGTAGACGTAGTTCAACCCCGAGACCTCGCTCCATCGGCCGAAGGCATCCGCAAAGTGAGAGAACCAGGGCTGGACGGTGAGATCGGTTTCTGAGGGGTTGCCCGCGAAGGCGGTATTGAACTGGGCGATGAGGTCGCTGCCGCCGATGTTGGAGACGCCGTCGTTGAGCGTGGTCCCGTCGGGGACGAAGCCCCA
>CBDUNP010000247.1:0-5207 GCA_965368605.1 uncultured bacterium
CACATCCCCGCCACCTCGTCCCGCAGATAGGCGAGCCCCTTGTCGGCGCCCATCTCGATGATCGTTTCCGCCGGGATCGGTTTGCCATAGACGACGCCGATACGGCCCCGGAGTTTCGGATACCCGCCGCGTTTCCAGACGTCGTACGCCCCCTCGATCGCCACCGGGATAATCAACGGCTTGGCCCGCTTGATCACCAGCATCGTCCCGGTCTCGAACGGCTCGACCTCCCCCGACAGCGTCCGCGCCCCTTCCGGGAAGATCAGGAGCGCCTGCCCCTTGTTCAGCTCGGCGATACACTTGCGCATCGCACCCACGTCCGACTCGCCCTGCGTCACCGGGATCGCGTTGAGCATCCGGATGATCCAGGTGAACACCGGGTGATTCTCAAACAGCGTCGACCGCGCCAGCGCCGCGAACTGCCGGCGGTGACAGCCAAGCCCGACCAGCGCCGGGTCCAGGTATGACTGATGATTGCTGACCAGCAGCACCGGCCCGGTATCGGGGATATTACGCACGCCAAACGCCCGGTACCGATACAAAGGCACCAAGAACAGGAAACACAACATGTGCATGAAGTGCCAGTAAGCGATCCGCCACAGCGACGCGCCCGGTTGGCGTTGACGCAAGGCCGAGATCAAAGCGCGTGCCCCGCGGTTTCGGTCACCATCCCGTAAAGCATCTCGACGACCTCGTCCAGGCTCATCTCCGAGGTGTCGATGCGCGTCGCGTCCTCCGGGCAGATCAGCGGCGCGTCTTTACGGTTGGAGTCTTTACGGTCGCGTTCGAGGATGCCGTCACGGATCTGCTTGAGGTCCGCCTTCTTGCCCGCCGCCCGGAGCTGCTCCGCCCGGCGCTGGGCCCGGATGGATGGCGACGCATCCAGATAAAACTTCACCTCAGCCTTGGGGAAGACCACCGACCCCTGGTCCCGCCCCTCGGTCACCAGCCGGGGGTGCTCCTGGCCCATCCGCCGCTGCTCCCGGACCATCACCTGCCGGACCCCCGGGATCGCCGCGACCTCGGAGACCTGCCCGGTCACGTCAGAATCCCGCAGCCGATCGGTCACGTCGGTATCCCCCACGTGCAGCCTCGGCGGGTCCTGGGACCAGTCGAAATGAAAGTCGCTGTTCCTGGCCAGCTCGACCACGGCATAGTCCTCGGCGACCGGATCGATCCCGCGTTCCACGCATTTGGCACTCAAACCACGGTACATCGCCCCCGTATCCAGGAACTCCAGCCCGAGCCGCTTGGCCAGACGCCAGGCGACGGTGGATTTGCCAGCGCCCGCAGGTCCGTCCAGAGTAATAATCAACCTCTGCATGGGAGGGGAGTGTAAGGGAAACCCGCCTCAAAGGCACGGCGGCCCATTTTGCCCCGTTCGACGTCCGCCCCACCGGCTACCTATACTACTATAGGATTTACTTATAAATACCTAAAGGGCGGGTCATGAGTGTATTTCATCGGCGTCGCAAAACCACCCCGTCCTCTGTCAATCTGCCCGGTGGCACGGCCCACGAGCAGCGCGTCCACCAGATCGGCTCCGCGCTGCTGAACGCGACCCGCGCCGCGCCAGGCCCCGCCCTATCCGACAAACTCATGGACTGGGCCATGGCCGACCAGGGCTTCCGCGCCCAACTCTTCCGCTTCACCGACGTCTTCCCCGTGCTCTCGACGCCCGAGCTGGTCCACGCGCACCTTACCGACTACCTCACGCAACCCGGCGTCCAGCTCCCGCCGGGCCTCGGCCTTGGCCTGCGCGCCGGCGGCATGATGAAGGGCGCACTGGCAAAGACCGTCGCCAGCCAGATCACCGCCACCGCCAAGCGTTTCATCGCCGGCGTCGATGCGCAGTCCGCACTGCCCGTCCTGCGTAAACGCTGGGACTCCGGCGTCGGCTTCTCGGTCGACCTGCTCGGGGAGGCCTGCATCAGTCAACGCGAAGCCGATGAGTCAGGCGAACGCTACCTGGACCTCATCCACAACCTGCCGGACGCAACACATACCTGGCCGGCCAACCCCATGCTCGAGGCCGATCACCTCGGGCCGATCCCTCGCACCAATGTCTCGGTCAAGATCAGTTCACTAACGGCTAAGTGTGCCCCCATCGCGAACGATGACGTGATCGACTTTCTCATGGATGCGCTCGGCCCGATCCTTACAGCGGCGCAGGAACGCGGCGTCTTCGTCAATTTCGACATGGAGCAGTACGAGCTTAAAGACCTGACCCTCGACCTGTTCATGCGTTGCTGCGAGCGATACCCCTTCCAGGCCGGACTCGCCATGCAGGCCTACCTGCGAAGCGCCGATGACGATGCGCAGCGGATCATTGCCTGGTCCAAGAAAACCGGGCGACAGGTCACGGTCCGCCTGGTCAAGGGGGCCTACTGGGATTACGAAACGATCCACGCCGAGCAGATGGGCTGGCCGATCCCGGTGTGGAGCCGGAAGGTCGATACCGATGCCTGCTTCGAGCGTGTCGCCGCCAAACTCATCGCCGCAACGCCCAAATCCCAAGGCGAGGGCGGCGTCAAACTCGCGCTGGGCTCGCATAACCTCCGCTCCATCGCCTCGGCCCTGGCGCACCTGGAGCCGGCCGGCCTGCCGCCCGAGGCGATCGAGGTCCAGATGCTCACCGGCATGGCCGACCCGATCAAACACGCGCTGGTCCAACGCAGAATCCGTGTCCGCGAGTACGTCCCCGTCGGGCAGATGATCCCCGGCATGGCCTACCTGGTCCGCCGGCTCCTGGAAAACTCCTCCAACCAGTCCTGGCTCCGCATGGGCTTCGTGCAGGGCGCTTCCGACGAAGCGTTGCTTGCGCCCCCGATCCCAGACGATGCCCCCTGCGATAAACGTATCGAACAATCCGCCGAACACCACGGGCTCTCCCGCAAGGTCCCCGGTGTCGGCGACGGACAGCCCTTCTTCAACGAACCGCTGCGTGACTTTTCTGATTCCGATCAACACCACGCGTTTGCAACATCCGTTGAAAACATCACCGTCGAACCAGTCGCCAATGACGCCACCGTTGAGCAGGCCCACGGCGCGGTGTCCCACGCCGAAGAAGCCTTCCTGGGTTGGCGCGATACCGACGTGATCAAGCGGGCCAACCTGCTCATTGGAGCCGCCGCCATCATGCGGCAGCGCCGCGACGAGCTCGCAGGCATCATCATCCGCGAGGCCGGCAAGCCCTGGCGCGAGGCTGACGGCGACGTCTGTGAGGCCATCGACTTCTGCGAGTACTACGCACGCCAGGCCGTTAACCTCTTCGAGCCCAAACGCCTGGGCAAGTTCGTCGGCGAGTTGAATACGACCTGGCACCAGCCCCGGGGCGTCGCCGTCGTCATCAGCCCCTGGAACTTCCCGCTAGCGATCAGCTGTGGCATGACCGCCGCCGCGCTGGTCACCGGGAACACCGCCATCGTCAAGCCCGCCGAGCAGACGCCCAGCATCGCCAAAGTCATGTGCGACATCTTCTGGCAGGCCGGCGTCCCGCGCGACGTGCTCACGTTCCTCCCCGGCCGAGGTGAAACCGTCGGCGCGGCGCTGGTCCGCGACCCGCGCGTCGCCCTGATCGCCTTCACCGGCTCCAAAGCCGTCGGCCTGGACATCATCGAGGCCGCCGGGCTGACCCGTGACAGCCAGCCCCACGTCAAGAAAGTCATCTGCGAGATGGGCGGGAAGAACGCGATCATCGTCGACGCCTCGGCCGACCTCGATGAAGCCGTGATCGGCGTGCGTGACTCGGCGTTTGGATATTCAGGCCAAAAATGCTCCGCGTGCAGCCGGGTCATCGTCATGGACACCATCCACGACGCCTTCCTCGAACGCCTCGTCGGCTCCACGCAGGCACTCATCATCGACGACCCGCTGGACCCGCATGCCGACCTCGGTCCCGTCATTGATGCCGACGCCGCGAACAAAATCCACCGCTACGCCGACATCGGCCGAGCCGAGGGCCGGGAAGTCCTGGCGATGCCCGTCCCCGAACACCTGCCCACCGATGCAGACCAGCTCCCCTACGTCGCCCCGCACATCTACGCCGACATCCAGCCACACCACCGGCTGGCCAACGAAGAGGTCTTCGGCCCGGTCCTCGCCGTCATCCGTGTCAAAACCTTCGACGAGGCCCTGACGATCGCCAACAGCCCCGCCTACAAACTCACCGGCGGCCTGTTCAGCCGAACCCCCAGCCATCTCGAACGGGCCGTCAAAGAGTTCCGCGTCGGGAACCTCTACCTCAACCGCCCCAACACCGGCGCCCTGGTCGGCCGACAACCCTTCGGCGGCTTCGGCCTCTCCGGCATCGGCTCCAAAGCCGGCGGGGATGATTATCTCTTGCAGTTCGTAGAACCCCGCGCCGTCTGCGAAAACACCATGCGACGCGGGTTCGCACCGGATTTGATGGGGTAGATGCTCATCCCCATCCTGGCATGGTATAACCATGATATAGTTTCCGAATGGATAATAGCGAAAAAACTATCCTCAACTCGTTACGTCTTATTGACTCATTTGCGGGACAAAATATCAGTAGACGTATCGGGGAAATTGAAGCTGATCTTGTCGGATGTGATTTAGACGGCTGTCTCACCGCGTGTGGCAAGGCGGGCATCAATCCAACACTCTTTGCCGCCGCGAGTGATATCAAGCGAGTTGCTGGACAGATCGACGTGATCCTACATGCTGTAGGTGGCATGCTGCTCCTCCCTAAAATTCTTGAACCTGGAGAACGCGTCCAACATCTATCACTGGGAGCTGGGACTGCCGGTAAGCCTTTTGATATCGAGACAGACCGCCGGGTCGCTGAGTTGAAGTTTATACGCTGGCGAGGCGGCTCCGAATCTATCCGTCAGAATTCGATCTTCAAGGATTTTTATAGCCTTGCAGAATACCCGACGGCAAAACGTAAAGAACTATATGTTCTGGATGCGACGCACCCCTTGAAGTTCTTCAACAACAATCGTGCTCTTAGCAGTGTGATGAGCAAAAATAATAAAATGTGGTCTGAATTTCAGTCCAAATACGGCAATCAATACAATACCGTCAGCCAGTACTTCAAGGACCAACAGTCTGAAGTAGCAATCATAGATATACTTGGCGTTGCTCCTGAGTTGCTATATTTCAACTTTGGCTAATTCGACATCATCCTGTCATACCACCCCTGCACGCGGTCGCGTTTAAGCAGGATGTAATACAGCCGCCCC
>CBDUNP010000248.1:0-5178 GCA_965368605.1 uncultured bacterium
AGTGACGCAATGCCTTCCACCCCATGGCGCGTGCTTCCGGATCGCCGGCGTTCAGAGCACGGTAGATGCTGTGATTGGTCGAGCCGATCGGTATCTGGGCGATGCCGCGCAGCTTTGGCTTGACGCGGTTAGCGGCTTCTTTGTTCGGCTCCCCGAAGGTGTACAAGAGCATCCGCTTGGTGAACCTCGACACAAACCCCCCGCCCGGTGAGGACGTGCCCAGCACCTCAATCGTCCGGTTGGCGACATTGGGATCGCTGGAGCCCAACAGCCCGTGGTCCATCCATTCCGCCGCGACGGGGCTGTCGGCGGCGGCGTTGGCGACAAAGACGATTGCCTGGTCCAGCGCTGTTTCGTCGAGTGTGTCGAAGCGGATGCCGCTGCCGACGAAGATCACCGCGTCGGGCTTATCCGACAAAGCGCCCGCCAGTTGTTCAAGCACATAGACCGCGCCCGGGCCCTGCGGGTCCGTCATCATCTGATTGGCGGTGTCGATCATCTGCCGTTGGCCGACCGGGTCGTTTTCCTGGGTCGCCAGCAGACCGCTGAGTGCCAGGAGTTTGGCACCCGGGTCCATGTCCGCCAAGGCCCCGCGTAGCAGCGCCAGTGTGGCTGGGGTCGGCGGCACGGTCGCGGCCAGACCGCCGGCGGCGGATCGGACGGCCTCGTCGTCGCCGCTTTTCAACAGCTTGTCGATGAGTCGGTACAGCGCGTCGCCCTGTTTGGCCTTGCCGTACATCTGCGCGGAAGCCATCGTGTCGGCGACGGCGCGCTGGGTCAGCGGGTGCTCATTGGCGAGCATCAGCGTCATCTGCGAGATGGCGGTGAAGTCTTCCGCGGTCAGTTCGGCTCCGCCGGTGGACCTCGACCCGACCTGCTTGAGCACCGCCAGGTCGTCCAGGCTGATGATCCACGGCAAGGGGGACTCGCCCGTGAAGCTCAGCTCATCCATGCGGTCGGTCACCTCGAAGATGGCCCAGACCCGGCTGGGCAGCTTGCCCTGAAACTCGGTGGGCAGCTTGCGGACCTGGTCGCGAAGTGCGCGGTAGGCGGCGGCTTCATTGCGGTATTCCAGTTCTTCGGCGCGTCGCTGGTTGATGGCTTCGCGCGAGTCCTGGCCGGCACCGCGTCCGCCGCCCTGGCGTGCGTTGCGTTCGGGGCGCTGGGGTTCCAGTTCCTGAAGCCGGTCGGGCCTGAGTTTCAGGAAGTAGCCTTCCTGGCCGCTTTTGACCTCGGCGCCTGCGATGGCGCGTTCCAGCTCCCAGTGGATGACGCCGGTGGGGCTGACCGTCATGTCGCGCGCCAGCACGGGGATGTTCTCCGGCAGCGTGTCGCCGAGCTCAAGGCTGTCGGCGGAGGTTGGCTGCGCGGTGGGGGGCTGAGTTGTATCCAGTTGTCCGAGGTCTTCGATGCCGGTGTTGCGGAGCGAGCCGATGCTGACCGGGCTGTCCTGATAGGGGCTTCGGTTGCCCCCGGCCCCCAGCCGCCCGGCGTTGTCCTGCTCGTCCTGGATGATCCGCCAGGCGACGAATCGTCCGCCGCGCAGTTTCAGTGACGGCGACGCCAGCCGGGTCTCTTGATCGCCGGGGGTGACGATCATGGGGATCTGGATCAGCCTTCGCCCGGGCTGGGCGGTGACATCCCAGATATTGCTGTTGACGGACGTTTCCAGAACGCGGTCGTCGTTGAGCAGCGCATCGATATCTAAAGATAGGCCGGGCTCGGGGAGCTGAGCGGTGTCGGGGTTGGGCGCCAGTTGTGCTTGTGACCCAGGCGGGCTGACGGCCAGGCCGAACCAGATCAGCAGGGTCAGCACTAAGGTCACGACAGGTGTTCGCGCGGTGGCGTCCATCGGGTACTCCTTACATATCTGACAACTCGCCCCGGTTTGTATCAATCGCGCACAGGCGACGGAGTTCTGAGGGCGGGGCACGGCGTCCCGGGCCCAGCTATTTTAACGAAACCGGGCCTGACCCGCACGAGATCAGGCCGTGATCGGCGAGAATTACCATATTCTGGCCAATCAGGCTGGATTTCTGTTTCCTTAGGCAGGAGGCCCCTGGCCCGCCGAGTCACAGCCGGGTTTCTGGGCTGCCCCGGGGAATGACTGCGCGCATCTTAATCACACCCGTGCATGACCGGTGTTCACTTGCTTACTCTTTGAGCGTTACTTTGCTGGCCCGCGCTCGGTCTGGAAAAATCTCTCTCGGATTTATTGGGTTTGAATCCCTGATTTTGTGGCCTGACGGGGGATCGTGATTCAAACGGCTCGCGTCATCGTGTTTTCATCGGTCGCTGGCACGCGGGTTGCAAATAGTGAGGGGTCAACATGACACAAGCCACCCCCGCTGTGTTGGCGGGGGATGGGTGGGCGTCTTAACCGGGCGCTCGCTCAATTCAGACAAGGCTTGACCGTTCGTCCATGAAAGGCGGGACGCTGTGCGTTTTGCCCGTGGCGGTCAGGCGCGCGTTACGAAGCGGTGGCCCGAGCCCCGCAACCTACATTTGGAGACCTTGGATATGAGGTGGATAGCAGCAAGAGGCATCGCGCCCATTGCATTTTTGGTATTAGCCCTCGGGCTGATGTTCATGCCGGACACGGCCTTGGCGCAGGACGCCGCCGAAGCAGTCGCCACGGAGGCGGCGGAAGTAGTCGAGGCGGTGACGGAGGCGGTCGCCGAGGCGGCCGAACCCGAGGGCACGCCGGTCGACGCGACCTTTATGGTCAACAACCTCTGGATCATGATCGCGGGCATGCTCGTATTCATCATGCACCTGGGTTTTGCCACACTCGAGACCGGCCTGACCCGGTCCAAGAACACGGTCAACATCCTCTTTAAGAACACGATGATCGTTTGCATCGGTATCCTGACCTATGCCCTGGTCGGGTTTAACCTGATGTACCCGGGGTTTGATGAGGTGATCGGCATCGCGGGCATCCTGGATGTCGACGCGATCCCGGGCTTTATTACCGCGGACATGGAAGACCTGAGCCTTTTTGGGCCTGACTACGCCGGGTACACCTGGTACACCGACTTCTTCTTCCAGGCGATGTTCGCCGCGACCTGCTGCACGATCGTGTCCGGTGCGGTCGCCGAGCGGATCAAGCTCACCAGCTTCCTGCTGTTTGCGACGCTGTTTGTAGCGATCAGCTACCCGATCACCGGTTCCTGGCAGTGGGGCGGCGGCTTCCTGTCGACGCTCGGTAACGAGGTGGACGCCGCGGGTGAAGTGATCAGCGAGGCGGGCTTCTACGACTTCGCCGGCTCGACGATCGTCCACTCGGTCGGCGGCTGGGGTGCTCTGGTGATGGTCATCCTGCTTGGCCCACGCCTTGGCAAGTACAACGCCGACGGCTCCAGCAACGCGATCCCCGGCCACAGCCTGACGCTCGCCGCGATCGGCGTGTTCCTGCTGTGGTTCGGCTGGTTCGGGTTCAACGGCGGGTCGGTCCTGGACGCGACCCCGTCGACCGTTTCGCTTGTTCTGGTTACGACCTCCATCGCGGCTGCGGCCGGCGGTGTGGCGGCGGGGATGACCTCCCTGTTCGCAGGTGGTGGTAAGCCGGACCTCTCGATGGCGCTCAACGGCATCCTCGCCGGACTCGTCGGCATCACCGCCGGGGCGGACCAGATGACGATCGTCGAGTCGTTCATCATCGGTGCCGTGGCGGGTGTGCTGGTTTACTTCTCGGTCATCGCCTTCGACCGTGTGTTCAAGATCGACGACCCCGTGGGTGCGACCAGCGTCCACCTGGTCTGCGGCATCTGGGGCACGCTCGTGGTCGGCCTCTTCGGGAACATCGGGCTGATCCAGATCGGCCACGCCGGCGAAGACGTGCCTTTCATCGCCTTTAACGGCGACGGCATCGCACAGATCGGCTACCAGCTGGCCGGCATCATCGCGATGGGTGCGTTCACCGTGGTGTTTGCACTGGTCGTCGGTGTCGCCATCAAGGCCACCATGGGCCTGCGTGTCTCCGACGAAGAGCAGATCGAAGGCCTGGACCTGGGCGAGCACGACATGGCGGCTTACCCCGACTTCCAGCAGACCACTATCAAGAGTTACCAGTTACGCGAAGCGTGATCTACGTTTTTTAGAAACACGACCGTGCCGCCGCCGGTGGGTGATCCTAAGCTCCTCACCCACCGGTCGGCCACGGCAAGCACACGAACACTTTGGAGAATACGACGATGCATATGATCGAAGCAGTCATCAAGCCCGCGGCGCTGGGGTCGCTCAAGAAGCGGCTCACCGAGCTGGGCATCCTGGGCATGACCGCCCTGGAATGTAAGGGTTACGGCAAGCAGCGTGGCCACACCGAACGCTACCGCGGGGCCCGCATGGATGTCGGGTTTGTCCCCAAGGTCCTTCTTAAGATCGCGGTCAAGAGCGAAGACCTGGACAAGACCATCGAGGCCATCACCGAGGCGGCCCGCACCGGGTCGGTCGGCGACGGCAAGCTGTTTGTCTACGAATTAGGCAAGGTGATCCGTGTCCGCACCGGCGAGAAAGACCAGGACGCCCTCTAGCACACAATCCACATGGATAGAACTATCCACTGGCGAAGCCCACTGACCTTGTCCGTGGGTTTCGTCTTGCGCCCCCAAGGGGGGGCTATGCGTGAGTTGTCTGTAAGCGGGCGGCGTGTGTTACGCGCCCGGCTTGGGTCGTGTCTTGATCGTGCGTGCGGGGTTGCCCCCGACGACAGTGCCGGGCTCGGTGTCTTTGACGACGACGCTGCGAGCCGCGACGACGGTGTTGTCGCCGACGGTCACGCCCGGGCCGATGAAGGCGTCGGCGCAGACCCAGACGCCTCTGCCGATCGTGATCTCCGAGCGGATCAACGGCAGATCGGTTTGGGTGTAGTCGTGTGTGCCGGCGCAGAGGTGGACGTTTTGTGAGACGACCGAGTGTTCGCCGAGCGTGACCCGGCCGAGGTTGTAGACGGTGACTCGGTCGCCGAGCATGGCGAAGTCGTTAAGCGTGAGCAGCCAGGGGTGGACGATGCGTGTGCTGGGTCGGATGCCCGCGTCTTTGCCGACCGTGGCGCCGAACAGCCTCAGCCAGAACCGCCGCCAACCCATCGCGCGCCCGGGGCTGGTGCGGATCAAGAGCGCCTGTACGATGCTCCACCCCATCCGGCGGACGTAGTCGCGCAGCGGGTAGGGATACCCC
>CBDUNP010000249.1:0-5167 GCA_965368605.1 uncultured bacterium
GAGTTTGAGGTCCGTTGCACCGCGACGCCGGGGCTGAAATACGACGCGCTGGTACGGTTTGATTCGCCGATACCTTCGGGCAACCGTTGGGTGGATCGGGTGGTGATGCGCTGGTATGCGGCGCGTGGGCAGGACGGCGAGGCGATCGAAGCGCCGGCGGTTTTGATGATACACACGCTTCAGCCACAGATGCTGATCTCGGACCAGTTGGCGCAGGCGTTTGCCAAACGCGGGCTGCACACGTTTGTCTTGCAACTGCCGGGCTACGGCGAGCGGTGGGAGGGGCGCGGGGTAGTCCCAGCGGTGACGACGCTGGTACACGGGCGGCAGGCGGTGACGGATTGCCTGCGTGCGCGTGACGCGATCCGTGCGTTGCCGAACATCAAGCCCGGCCCGATCGCCTTGCAGGGGACGAGCCTGGGGGGATTCGTCGCCGCGACGGTCGGCGGGATCGAGCCGAGTTTCGATCCGGTCTTGCTATTGATCAGCGGTGGGGATTGCTACGGCGCTCTGAAAACCGGGGAGCATGATGCGAAGTTTCTTTTCCAGGAATTGATCCGTGAAGGCTACGCCGGATTAAAACTCAGGCATATGCTCGAGTCCGTTGAGCCGTTGCGGGTGGCCCATCGGCTGGACCCCGAGCGGACGTGGCTGGTCACGGCACGCGACGACGTGACCATCCCGAGATCAAGCAGCGACGCCCTGGCCGAGGCGATCGGGCTGGACGATGAGCATCGGCTCTGGTTGGCCACGAATCACTACACGACGCTGGTCGTGCTGCCCGGTGTCGCGGAGGGCATGGCGGACATTATTCTCGGCGATCGCGGCGATCGGGCTGACACGGGCGAAGCCGACCAATAAACAAGGTGGGGTACGCTTAGGAGCGTGAAGGCCTAACGCAGGCGTACAGGCACTACGCCATTGGGGCGGCCGCCAATCGGCTGCGCAGGTGGTCCAGGACGTTCATGAAGTTGATATAGCTGTCGTAGGGGGATTCGTAGGGGTTGAAGTACCGGTGGACATCCCCGTCGGAGAAGAACTTGGTGCACATGTAGTAGAAGTGGTCGCTGGTGGTGAGCGAGCGCCAGTCGGCCAGGAGCAGCGGGTCGCCGGTGGCCTTGATCGGCTCGTCCAGGCGGTACAGCTCGTGCAGGGCGCTGGACTGCATCGCGTTACCCATCCAGGCGCTCAGGTCGCGTTCCGAGTCGGCCCAGGAAGTCATCTGCTTGACGTCAAACGTCCCGACAGGCTCGTAGGACTCGAGGGTATCGCTGGTGGTCAGGAAGTTGACGCCACGGTCGAGCACCTGGGCGGGCAGGGCCTGGAGGAACTCGAAGATGCCGGTCTCCTGCCACTGGTGCTCGCCGAAGGTTTCGTAATCCAAAAACAGGTTGATCGTCTCGGCCCCGTCCTGCACCGCGGTCGCGATCCAGTCGGCGTACTTGTCAGCGGTCAGGGGCCATTCGCTCCAGTCCCGGTTGCTGAAGCGGAACGCGATGTCGTCGGACATCCGGTAGTTCTTCAATAGCAGCGGCAACTCGGGGTGGCCCGGCGGGGTGTAAAGATGGTTAGGCGTCCGTCCATCCAGCGGGCCTTCCACGCCCTCGGCCAACACCCCCGTAAATCGCCCCATCTGGACGACGTGCTTGGCCAGGTCGTTGTTGTAGATCAGCTCGGTATTGCGGAAGACGGTGGGCGTCTGCCCGAAGAGGTCTTCGATCATGCGGGTGTGCATGTCCACCTGCTGGTCGAACTCGTAGGTGCTGTAGTGGAACGACAGGCTGTGGTGGTACGTCTCCGCGAGGAACTCGCAGCAGCCGGTGTCGACCATCTCGCGGAAGAGGTCCAGGACCTCCGGGGCGTGAGCCTTGAGCTGATCGACCAGGCAGCCGGTGATGGAGAAGCTCAGGCGCAGGTCACCCTCGTGTTTCTTCAGCAGGCCCAGCAGCAGCTTCGTCGCGGGGAGGTAGCACTTGTTTGCGACCTTGCGGACGATGTGGGCGTTACGCTGGGCGTCGAAGTAGTTGGCGTCGGCATCGAAAACGCTGTACCGGCGCAGCCGACGGGGCTGGTGCATCTGGAAATACAAACAAACGGACGCCATGGGCTGCGGCTCTGGTGGGGTCTCAATCGTGCCAGGCCGACCGGCGGCCGTCTGGTAGTGTATCCGCCATTGTCTACACCCCGGCGGGTTGTGCAAGCACGCGGGCGGATCGCCGTAACACCTGACGCCACAAGACGGTCCAAGCCGTCATCCCTTGGTCTGCCCGGACCGCTTCGACTATACTTCCGGGCCTGAAAGTACCCGAGGTTTTAAGGTTGAATCTGCCTCGGACGCCCCGGTTCCTTTGGCCCCCGACCCGACTATGCCCAACACGCCCACCGCCAGCGAAATCCGTCAGCAGTACCTGGACTACTTCAAGGACAAGTGTGCCCACACCGTCGTGCCCAGCAGCCCGGTGGTCCCGCACGACGACCCGACGCTGCTGTTCGCCAACGCGGGGATGAATCAGTTCAAGCCCTACTTCCTGGGCACCGAGCAGCCGCCGTACCCCCGAGCCGTCGACACCCAGAAATGCATCCGGGCCGGCGGCAAGCACAACGACCTGGAAGACGTCGGCAAGGACACCTACCACCACACCTTCTTCGAGATGCTCGGCAACTGGTCATTCGGCGACTACTTCAAGAAAGAAGCCATCGACTGGGCCTGGGACCTGCTGGTCAACGTCTGGAAGATCGACCCCAAACGCCTGCACGCGACCTACTTCGAGGGCGACCCCGCCGAGGGCCTGGAGCCTGACCACGAGGCCCGCGACCTCTGGCTGAACCACCTCCCCGCCGACCGCGTCCACCCCGGGAACAAGAAAGACAACTTCTGGGAGATGGGCGACACCGGCCCGTGCGGGCCCTGCTCCGAACTCCACTACGACCGCACCCCCGATTTCAGCGGGGCGAAACTCGTCAACGCCGATGCGCAGGACGACGTCGTCGAGATCTGGAACCTGGTGTTCATCCAGTTCAACCGCGGCACCGACAGCAAGCTCGCCCCGCTGCCCGCCAAGCACGTCGACACCGGCATGGGCTTTGAGCGCATCGTCCGCGTGTTGCAGGGCAAACAATCCAACTACGACACGGACGTGTTTACGCCGTTGTTTGAGGCGATCCATAACGTCACCGGCGCAAGACCCTATGCCGGGTCGATGGAAGACCACACCGACATTGCGTACCGCATCCTGGCCGACCACATCCGCTGCCTGACGTTCGCGCTGACCGACGGCGCGGTGCCGAGCAACGAGGGGCGTGGGTACGTGCTGCGTCGCATCCTCCGTCGCGCGGTCCGCCACGGCCGACAGACCTTCGGCGTCGAGCAGCCGTTCTTCTACAAGCTCGTCGATGCCGTCGTCGACCTGATGGGCGGGGCGTTCCCCGAACTGAAGAAAGACCCCGACCACGTCAAGCAGCTTATCCGTGAAGAGGAAGAGAGTTTTGGGAAGACGATTGATCGCGGGATCACGCTTTTCGATGACGCTTGCGGTTTAGCAGTTAGTAAAAAGATCCGAGCTATAGACGCCTTCCAACTCTACGACACCTACGGCTTCCCCTTAGACCTCACTCAGGTCATGGCCGAGGAGCGTGGGATGACGGTGGATGTTGAAGGTTTTGAGAAACTGATGGAAGAAGCCCGCGAGCGGTCCCGGGCCGGTGGTGGCGGCGGGGATGCGCGGCAGTCGCTGGTTGAACACGTCCAGAAAGGCAACCTGCCCGCGACCGAGTTTGTGGGGTATGAGTTCACCGAACTGCCCGCCATCGAGACGCCGTTGCACGTCTTCCGGGTCGGCAACAACTGCGGGCTCTACAAGGACACGGATAAAGTCTCGGCGGGCAAGCCCTGCGCCGTCGTGGTCGGCAAGACGCCGTTCTACGCCGAGGCGGGCGGGCAGGTCGGGGACGTCGGCGTCATCCAGATACAACCCCCGGAATCATCTCCCGAAAGTGGCGGGGCGCGGGTCAAAGTCACCGATACGATCCGCATCGGCGAGGTCACGTTCCATCTGGGCGAGGTGGTCGCGGGCACGCTGGTGCCTGATCCGCACGCGCGGGTGGCATTGGCAGTTGACCGCAAACGCCGGGCGAAGATCATGAGTAACCATACGACGACCCACGTCATGAACCGGGCGCTGCGCGATCATGTGAACCCTGACGCCATGCAGAAGGGGTCGCTGGTCGATGACCAACGGCTGCGTTTCGACTTCACGCACAAGTCAGCCTTGACACAGGACGAGCTGATCGAGGTCGAGAAGCAGGTAAACGCGGACATCGCTTCGGACCTGCCGGTCTATACCGCGGAAGCGCCGCAGGACAAGGCGATCAAGATCAACGGGCTGCGTGCGGTGTTCGGCGAGAAGTACCCGCCGGTCGTGCGGGTCGTCTCGATCGGGACGCCTGTGGAGGAACTGCTGGCCAAGCCGAACAACGCGGAGTGGGCCGAGCGATCGATCGAGTTCTGCGGCGGGACACATTTGGCAAAGACCGGGGACGCCGAGGGGTTTGTGATCCTCAGCGAAGAGGCGGTCGCCAAGGGGGTCCGTCGGATCACCGCCTTGACCGGTTCCGCGGCGCATCAGTCCGAGGCGAGCGCGCAGGGACTGTTGAATCGGCTCGAGGCGATCAAGAGCGCTGGCGACGAAGCCAATCTCGCGGACAACCTCGCCAAATTGGTGGCGGAGCTCGACCAGGCGACACTCCCGGCGATCGCACGGGCGCAGTTGCGCGAGGGGATCGAAAAACTCCAGGCTATTGCCAAGAAGATCGAGAAGCAAAAGAGCAAGGAGTCGGCCGGGCAGGTCGTCGAGACGGCGCAGCGTCTGGCGGAGCAGCTCAGCGGCGAGGTGATCGTCACCGCGATCGACGGCGCGGACGCCAACGCCCTGCGGACCGCGATGGACGTGATGCGCAAGAAACACCCCGCGTCGGCGCTGCTGCTGGCAGGAGCGCCCAGCGACGACAAGGTCGCGCTGATGGCGGCGGTCCCCAAAGACATGATCGGCAAGGGCCTGAAGGCCGGGGACTGGGTCAAAGAGGCGGCGCAAGTGGTCGGCGGCGGCGGCGGCGGTCGGCCGGACTCCGCCCAGGCCGGGGGCAAAGACCCGGCGAAGATCCCCCAGGC
>CBDUNP010000250.1:0-5164 GCA_965368605.1 uncultured bacterium
GACATCGCCCAGGGCGACGGCGACCTGACCCAACGCATCGACGTCAAGAGCAAGGACGAGATCGGCCAGCTCGGCGGGTACGTCAACCAGTTCATCTCCAAGATCCACGACGTCATCAGCGAGGTCGCCGGCGCAACCCGTGAGGTCGCCAGCGCCGCCACGGAGATCGCCTCGTCCAGCGAAGAGATCGCCGCGGGCATGAACGAGCAGAGCGGGCAGGTCACGCAGATCAGCTCCGCCATCGAGGAGATGTCGTCCAGCGTGATCGAGGTCGCCCGCAAGAGCGCCGACGCGGCGAACAACGCGCAGGCGTCCGGCAAGGTCGCCGCCGAGGGCGGGCAGGTCGTGTCCGAAACCATCGCCGGGATGAACGCGATCAGTGACGCCGTCACCGCCAGCGCCGCCAGCGTGTCCGAGCTAGGCAAACGCGGCGAGCAGATCGGGCAGATCATCGAGGTCATCAACGACATCGCCGACCAGACGAACCTGCTGGCACTGAACGCCGCGATCGAGGCCGCCCGCGCCGGGGAGCACGGCCGAGGGTTTGCGGTCGTCGCTGATGAGGTCCGCAAGCTTGCCGACCGCACGACCAAGGCGACCGAAGAGATCGCCGAGTCGATCACCGCGATCCAGGACGAGACCAATCAGGCGGTCGAGCGGATGACCGCAGGCACGGACCAGGTGAAGGTCGGCGTAGAAAAAGCGACCCTCGCCGGGCAGAGCCTCGAGCAGATCGTCTCCGGTGCCCAGGAAGTCGCGTCGATGATCCAGTCGATCGCGGCGGCGGCCGAAGAGCAGTCGGCGGCGGCGGAAGAGGTCAGCCGGGGTGTCCAGTCGGTCAGTGCCGTCACCAGCCAGACCTCCGAAGGTACCAGCCAGGCGGCCACCGCGGCCTTGCAGCTCTCCGAAAAGTCCGAGCAGCTGCTGCGTCTGGTCGGGACGTTCAAGGTCGATCAGTCGGCGGCTTGATCCGGCGGAGCCACGATGTTTCCAAGCCCGGGGCTGATATGGACCCGGGCCGGAACCATCAGCTCATTGGGGCTACACTGCCCCCATGCCAGGCTTACCGGTCATGTTGGATATCACAGGCAGACGCTGCGTCGTCATCGGCGGCGGGCCCGTCGCGCTTAGGCGGGCGGAAGCCCTGCTTGAGGCCGGCGGTACGGCCGTGGTGATCGCCCCGGATATCGACCCCGGGCTGACCGATCTGCCCCTAGAAATCATTAATCGCGCATACCAGCCAGGCGACCTCACCGGTGCCTGGTTGGTCGTTATTGCCAGCGACGACCCGCAGGCCAACGATCAAGTCGCCCGGGATGCACGCGATTCGGGCATCCTGGTCAACCGTGCGGATACCCCTCAGGGGGGTGACTTCACGGTCCAGGCGGCGGCACGGATCGGGCCGATCACCCTGTCGGTCGATACCGCCGGAACCTCCGCCACCTCCGCCGCCGCGATCCGGGACGAGCTTGCAGACGCCCTGGACCCGCTGTGGCCCCGATTGATCGAGCTGGCCGGGCCCTGGCGGGCTATACTCCAGGCACGTTATCCCGAGGCATCGAAGCGGATACCCAAGCTAAAAAACCTGTGTGGACCGCGTGCCCGGACCATCCTCAAAGACCAGGGTGAAGCGGCTCTACAGGCGTACTATGATGCCCTGGCAAATAATCCAAACGCTGAATAAGCCCGCCGCCCCCCGCCGTTGCCCCACCGCCCCCAACCTCATGGCCCATCCCCGGACAACCTGGACCCTGTTGCCGATCGCGTTGCTGTTAACAGGATCAGCATTGAATAACCCATCCGTGCCAAACACGACGGGGGGTGCCTGATGCGTGTGCTATTCACCGGCCTCAACCACCGCACCGCAACGGTCGAGCTGCGCGAGTGTTTCGCCTCAACAGACAAGACAAGTGCGCACCTGGCTGCGCTGCGTTCACGGTTCCCGGCGTGTGAGTGCGTGATCGTCTCGACGTGCAATCGGTTCGAGTTGTACATCGCGCGGTCACGCCAGGGCAGCCCGGACGCGGACGACATGCTGACGTTTCTTAGTGAACACTTCGGCGTGCCGATGAACCGCCTGACCGCATCCGCGATCCACCGTGAACAGAGCCAGGCGGTGGCGCACCTGTTCCGCGTCTGCTGCGGGCTGGACTCGATGGTCCTGGGCGAGGCGCAGGTGCTCGGGCAGGTCCGTGAGGCCTACAAGACGGCCGCCGACTGCGGCGCCGCCGGGCCGGTGCTGCACCGGGTTTTCCAGCAGGCGATCGCCACCGCGAAGCAGGCGCGGACCCTAACCGGGATCGACGCCGGGCGTGTGTCGGTCGGATCGGTTGCGGCGGACCTGGCGCGTCAGGTCTTTGACGACTTCACCGAAAGGACTGTGTTAGGGATCGGGGCCGGCGAAGTCGCCGAGCTGACCCTGCGGAGCATGAAAGCCCTTGCGCCCAAGCGCCTCTGGCTGGTCAACCGGACCCAGCGCAACGCCGACGAGCTTGCACAAACGATCCAACTGCCGGCCGACCTGGGCGGCGTGCAGCCCTATGAGCAACTGGATGAGTTGCTGGTGCAGGCGGACGTCGTAGTCACCAGCACGGGATCACCCGAACCGATCCTGACGCCCCAACGCCTCAGGCCGGTGCTGAAGCGTCGCTGCAGCCGGCCGTTGTGCGTGATCGACCTGGCCGTCCCGCGCGACGCGGCCGCCGAGATCGGGTCGATGACCAACCTTTATCTTTACAACATCGACGACCTGCGTTCCGTCGTCACCCACAGCCTGGGCCACCGCGGCGAGGAGGCGGCGTCCTGCGAGAACTACATCGCCCCGGCGGTCAAGGCCTGCATGAACCAGATCATCCACGCCGACCTTGGCCAACTGATCCGCAAGCTCCGTACAAAACTGCACGGGATCGGCGATGAAGAGAAGCAACGCACCCTCAAGAAGCTGACCGATGCAAACGACCCCGACGCGATGGAACTCGCGCTCAACGAACACACCCAACGGCTGATCAACAAGATCCTGCACATGCCCCTGAACCAGCTCAACCAGCACAACGGCAACGCCCCGCTTGGGTTTTACGCCGGGGCCCTACGTCGGCTGTTCGACCTGCAGGACGGCCCCGCGGACACGCCGTCGGGCACCGGTGACAACGACCAAACACCCGCCGCACCCACCAGGCGGTAGCGCATCAACCGGGTCAATCTAAAAATACCGTCACGCCGCCCCGCCAACATTTACGCCGGCCAGATCTTTCGGCCACCGGCGGGCGGGACGATGGCATTGACGCTTGCCTGTTCTTGTTCGGTCAGGTTGCCGAAGCGTGCGACCGCCGTGTTCGCTAACGCCTGCTTCTCGTTGCGTGCGCCGGGGATGATCGTGGTGATCGCGGGGTGGGTCATGGCAAAACGCAGCGCGAACTGAGCCATGGTCTGCCCGGCGGGGACCACCGCGCGGAGTTTTTCCACCGCGGCCAGGTCCTTGAGGAACTGCGCGTTCTGCTCCGGGTCATTGATCCAGTTGCGGCGAAAATCGTTGTCGGGGAACGTGCTCGCCACGCTGAACTTGTCGGCGAGCAGCCCCATCGCGATCGGGCCGCGCACGATCACACCGATCCCACGCTGCTTGCAATACGGCAGGATCTCGGCCTCGGGCGTGCGGTTCAGGATCGAGTAATCGATCTGCAACAGGTCACAGTCGCCGTCGGCGTTGAACGCTTTGATCAGGTCCAGGTCGCTGGTGCTGACTCCCCAGGCGCGGACCTTGCCCATCTCCTTGAGCTTGCGGAAGCCTTCAATCATGACGGGCGTGTTCGGTTCGATGAAGTTGACATGACACTGGATGGCGTCGACGTAATCGGTGTCCAGGCGTTTGAGCCCGAGCTCCACCCCGGCGATGACTTTGTCCACGGTGTCGTATTGCGATCGGCCGTTATCACCGTCGAAGCCCACCCACCCGACCTTGGTCGCCACGATGAAGCGGTCACGTCGGCCCTTCATGGCTTTGCCGAGGATCTCTTCGGAACGGCCCCCGCCGTAGACATCCGCGGTGTCGAAGAAGTTGACCCCGGCGTCAAGCGAGGCCTCGATGGCGTCCAGCGTGGTCTGGTCGTCGGCCGGCCCCCACTCGCTGCCGGGGACAGCCCAGAGCCCGGTGCCCACGGCGGTAAGGTTGATCCCACACTTAATGCCAAGCGGGCGTCTCTCGATCGACGGTGCGGATGAAGCGGTCATAGGTGCCTCCGGTACAGTTTGAGTGACACAAGCGCGTGGTCTGTCATTTAAGTGACGAGGCATCATAGCACAGGCAAATCACCCGATCGCGGTGTAACGGCGTTAAGCTAAATATTTTGCGCTGGTGTAAACTTTACCCGTGCCCCAAACCAAAACCGCCCCTGAACCTGCCCGGCCATCCAGCACCCCCGCGATCATCCTGGCGGGCGTGGCGCTATTTACCCTGGCGTTATGGTTCATCACCCAGAACGGCGTGGCGGCGCAGAACCCCGAGGCCTTCTTCGCGGTATTCGAGATTGTTGCAGGGTCGCTGCCGGTGCTGGCCGCCTTGTGGATCGGCGCAGCGGGCTACGGGTATGCGATCCGCCTGCTCTTGCTTCCCAAACGCAGCGACGGGGTATTGATCGAAGAGTTAGCGCTGGGCATCGCGGGGCTGCTTGTGGTCAACTGGCTGGTCGCTTGGGCGGGGCTGCTGTCACAGAACGGCGCGATCGCGGTGTTCGGCGCGGGCTGCCTGCTGAACCTGTTGAAGTTTCTGCCCGGCAAGGCACCCCCGGAAGGCTCACAAGACGAACGGCCGAAACGGCGCGCGTTTGTGTTGTCGTGGGCGGTGCTGCTGCTGGTGCCGGGCGTAGTGTTGCTGGTCGTGGCCGCGTGCTGCCCGCCTGGGGCGCTGTGGCGGGTCGAGGCGTTTGGGTACGACGTGACCAGCTACCACCTGCAGCTCCCGCGTGAGTGGATGGCCCACGGTGCGATGGCCGGGCTCGAACACAACGTCTACAGCTTCCTCCCCAGCCTGATCGAGGGCGGGTATCTATTGATCAGCGTGCTCAGTGGGACGGCGGTAGACGGGGTCTATACCTGCCAGTTGTTTCACGTCACGCTCACGCTGCTGGCTGCGGCGGCGGTCGGGAAACTCGTCACCACGCGGACCTGC
>CBDUNP010000251.1:0-5158 GCA_965368605.1 uncultured bacterium
CAGCAGCCCCATAATCATGTCGTGATTCTCCGGCCATGTCTTAATGACCAGATTGCCTTTGAGCTCGTCGATTGAACTCAAGTCCCCGCCGTGGGCCGCCCATTCGTCATATTGGCCCACCGTCGTACGGATCAGGTCCATGAGTTTCCCGACCATCTCTTCGTGTGACGGGTCTTGTCGTTGCGGTTGCTCGGGGGTCGTGCCCTCGGCTCGCGGAGCCAGGGGCTCGGGTACGAAGTCCGGAACCTGTACCAATAAATCACGGATGTCATACACCCGTGTATCCGTGGAACTCTTAAGATCGTGTTCCAGGCTGATATTCACAACGCCTTCGATGATCCGCCATGAAGGCGCGTAGAGGCCCTGCTTGTCTGACACGCGCTGCAACACCATCCGTAAGGCCTGATCCCCGGGCAACGAAGTAAGCGAGAGGGTGACCGGCGTCTTCGCGTCCACCCCCACCCGCTCCAACACAGCCCAATTCGCAAAAAACGGGAGGCCGATCCCGTCGCGGAACTCCTGAATCACCTCTTCGAACGGTGTCTGGTCGAAATCAATACGTATCGGTTGTCGCAGCTTCTCCGCCGCCTGCCGATCGACCTCAGCCTGAACCTCTTCCATCGTGGGGGGTAACGGCAGATCGCCCGCGGTGCTGACCGTGACAACCCCATCGATCACACAAAACTCGACCCGGTCCCCGTTGCCGTAGGACACCTGATGCAGGACAAGCCGTAAGGCCTCGCCGGCCACCACATCCTGAAGGGACAACGAAACAAGCGTGTCCTGATCAACGCCCGCTTGTTCTAACGCGGGCCAATCCACAAACACGTTGACACCCGCCACGTTGCGAAAATAATCCAGCACGTTGACCAGCCGATTGCTCTCAAAGTTGATCGGGATCGGCTGGTTGAGTCGATTCAGGGCCCGTGCAGTCGCTTCGCGGTCTGTGTCCGCGGAGGGAATCTCGATCGGGTAGCTGGCCTGCGCGGCAACGACATCCGCTTGGGTGCTGATGACAACGACACGGCCACGGATACCAAAGGTAATCGGCTTGGTGCTGGCCCCCGAGGCGTATTCCAGCACACGGTTTAACACCGTCCGGCCAGTCACGTCCGGACCGTCTAGTTGCAACACAATCCTGGTTTCATGATTGACCCCACCCGCTTCCAATGCCCGCCAATTGACGTAGATGTTGGTCCCAGTCGTATTGCGCAGGTAATCGATGACATTATCTAACCGGTTGCCGTCGAAGTTAGCTGTGACAACTTTATTTAATGAAACATGGATTGGTTTCGTGACGGCTCTAGCAAACGGTGTCGTGTTGCCTTTAAATGTCACTAACAGCTGTTCGTCCCCCACCAATCGATAGGTGAACTCGAGCGTCTCCCCGCCTTTTTTCAGGAGCAATCGGTCACCCTGCAGGGTGTAGTTGTAGGTGGTTGTCGGATGAGGATCGTCCGTAATCGTAGCAACGCCATCCTCAGCGAAGGTCATGATAACCGGGTCGGGTTCGCTATTAAGTGACCTCCATTCACCGACCAGTCCCATCCCTGGATCGTCATCCACTTCGGCGTTACCCGTCGGAGCACTAACGGCCTCCTGAGCCATCGGCTCCGACGCGTCGGTCAGGCCGATGGTGACGAGCGTGATGAGTAACATGATGCCGACCGCCGTAAACAAGGGTCGTCGACGGTGCGCAATCGCAATCATGCGCAGGCGGCGTTTTAGTTGGCCCATCCCGTCGCCGATGCCGGCGAGCGCGGGGTTCTGCAGGTTCGGGCGGGCGATGCGTTCGAGGGTGTGGATGATCGTTTGGCCGTAGGCCTGGTTGGCGTCGGTGCCGGTGGCACGCAAGACCATCGCGTCCCTCGCCAACTCTCGGTCGGCACGCAGGCGGGCGAAGGTGAACCAGATGATGGGGTTAAACCAGTGGATCGCAGCCAGCGCGATGAGCAGCCAGTTCTGAATGATGTCGTGTTTTTTTACATGGGCCAGCTCATGCAAAAAAATGAAGCGGAGCTCTTCCCGTGGAAGATCGGCCAGTATTTCCGGGGGGATCAGCAGCGACGGGCGGAAGATGCCCGCGAGCGCGGGGCTTGTGATTTTAGGATCGCCGTACAGAAGCACGCTTCGGCGGACGCCCATTTCCTGCTTGCAGGATTCCAGCAGCTCAAGCAGGCCGGGGTCGGTCAAGGCGGGTCGGCGGCGCAGACGTAGTGCCAGGGCGATATTGATGGCCACGATTACTGACAGGACCATCCCCATCCCGACCAGCCAGACGGCCAGCGCGATATCGTCCATGCCCCAGGCTGAAACATGAACCGGCGCCGTGACGCTCGGCTCGGGGGCGCTCCGGCTGTACGTCACAACTCCCGTGGTCGGTATGGGCGGGGGCGGCGCCACGATGACGGTTGGAGCGGGGTCGCTGCTAAACAGATTGAAGATGCTCCACGTGCTGCCTGGTGCGATGGGCATCACGAGGCGGATCACCACGACCGACCAGAGCGCGTACCGCCAGCGCGGGGCCAGCCAGCGCCCCAAGATTGATTGGGAGGCCAAGACAATGACCGCCAACAACGAGGCCTGACAGGAAGCGGTCAAGACGATCTGAAGCACAGGATCCAGGCCGAGTCCGCTGAACCAATGGGCCATGACAACTACTCCTTGTCTTCAAGGGTTTTCTTGAGCGTCTCGATGTCTTCGCTGGACAGCTTGCCGGCCTCGACGAGGTGGGCCAGCAGCAGCTGTGTGTCCCCGGAAAACACACGGCTGAGGAACGACTTGCTGGCTTCACGGACGCAGGCGGATTGCGTGACGGCCGGCCGGTAGAGGTAGCGGTTGCCTTCCTGGGTGAAAGACAGCGCGCCTTTCTGGACCAGACGGCTGAGCATGGTCTTGATCGTGCGGGGGGACCAGTCGTGTTGGTCGGCCAGTTGTTGGACGACTTCGGCCGCATTCAGGGGGGCCTGGGCCCATAAAACCTGCATGACCTGCCATTCGGCATCGGAGATCTTGGGGGTGGATGACATTCACGGCTCCTTGATTACACTTGTAATCTACTACAAGTGTAGTCGGGATGCAAGGGGTGAAAATAACGCCCGAATCCAGGATTCGGCCGGGCGGGGTCCGGCGGGCGGGATCGGGTTCGACAGCCCAGCCGGGCTTGGATATACTGCTCGGCTCGGATCGGCGGGCCTTGCACCCGTCGGGCATACATCACGGCACCCCCTGGAGGCCCCGGAAACACGGGCTTCCCGCCAAACCTTAGAGATGGAAGGCCTCGCTATGAGCGACGCGATTCTACAAGCGGTTCAGCAGTCACAGATCCTACCCGGGCGTCCGGTCGTCAGCATCGGCGACACGATCGACGTCCACGTCCGCATCATCGAGGGCGCTAAAGAGCGCATCCAGGTGTTCACCGGCGTGGTCATCAAACGGCAGGGCTCGGGCCTGGAGCAGACGATCACCGTCCGCCGAATCGTCGCCAACGAAGGTGTCGAGCGGACCTTCCCGGTCAACTCGCCCCGCGTGGCGAAGATCGAGATCGTGCGTCACGGCCACACCCGCCGAAGCAAGCTGTACTACCTGCGTGAACGTGTTGGCAAGAAGCGTCGCCTGCGTGACCGCCACCGCGGTCTGGGTTGGCTGACCGAACAGCAGGACAAGGCCGACGCCGCCCGCGCGGAGAGCGAAGCCAAAGAAAAGGCCGCTGAAGAAGCCGCCGCTGCCGAATAAGCCCGGTGCGGGGCGTTGACCCTGCTGGACCCGGCCAAGAAGACTTTACCCGCCCCGCCGTCCCGCAAGGACCGGCGGGGTTTTCTTTGATAGGATTGCCCGCTATGAGCAAGAACGAACAAAACGAACAGGCCCCGCAGAAGTCGTCCCGCGACCTGCTGGCGGACCGCCGAACCCGCCTTGGCCGGATGCGTGACGAGTTCGGCGTGGACCCCTTCGGCGGACGGATCGACGGGCTGACCCCGCTGGCCGAAGCCAAAGACCGTTACGACGAGGCCGCCGACCTGGCGCACAAAGAGAACGCGGACGACGACCGCCGCCCGGTGGTGAAGGTCGCGGGGCGCGTGATGCAGCACCGCGTGATGGGCAACCTGATCTTCATGAGCCTGCGCGACCAGAGCGGTGACCTGCAGCTTGCGGTGAGCAAGAAACTGGTCGGGCCGGAGGCTTTTAAGGTTGCCAAGCTGGTTGAGCTGTCGGACATCGTCTCGGCAGAGGGGCCGTTGGCGAAGACGAAGACGGGGGAGATCACGGCGTGGGCGACCGCTAAGCCGCAAGCGGCGGAGGGCGAGGGCGCAGACAGCGAACCGGCGTTCGCGGTGGCGGTGAAGAGCCTGGCGTTGCCGCCGAACAAGTTCCAGGGGTTGCAGGACCCCGAGCAGCGGTACCGCAAGCGCTACGTCGATATGTACGCCAACCCGGAAGTGATCCAGACATTCCAACTGCGGTCCAGGATCGTCAGCGAGATCCGCCGATTCATGGACGGGCGGACGTTCATGGAGGTCGAGACGCCGATGCTCCAGCCGATCGCGGGCGGCGCGGCGGCGCGACCGTTCCAGACGCATCACAACGCACTGGATATCCCGCTTTACTTAAGGATCGCGCCGGAGCTGTACCTGAAGCGCCTGATGGTTGGCGGATTGCCGAGGGTGTATGAGATCAACCGCAACTTCCGCAACGAGGGCGTGGACCGGTCGCACAACCCCGAGTTCACCGCGATGGAGGTGTACGAGGCGTTCGGCGATTACCTGACGATGATGGAGCTGACCGAGAGCCTGATCCGCCAACTGGCGACAACGATCAGTGCCGACGGGGTCATCGAATGGGACGGGACCGCGATCGATTACAGCAAGCCGTTTCGGCGTGTGACATATGCGGAACTATATAAGGACGCCAACGGGTTCGAGATTACTGATTTCGAGAAGGCGCGCGAGAAGGCGCGTTCGCTTGGGCTCAAAGAAAAGGGCATGGACAACTGGCTGGTCGTGAACGAGGTGTTCGAGGCGACCGCTGAGGGCGGGCTGATGCAGCCGACGTTTGTGATGGATTACCCCAGTGTGATCAGCCCACTGACCCGGCCACGCAAGGACAACCCCGACCTGTGCGAGCGGTGGGACCTGTTCATCGGCGAGATGGAGATCGG
>CBDUNP010000252.1:0-5158 GCA_965368605.1 uncultured bacterium
CCGCGCCCGTAGCGCCACCGCCAGGCCTCGTCGGTCCCGACATACAGCGACTGCCCCGCACCGTAACGCAGACGGACCAGCGCCGGGATCAATTCATCCGCCGATTCGATCTCATACCCCTCGGCGATCACCTCGGCGGTCGGCTTCAGCGGCCCCATGTCCTGCATCCAGCGCAGCGGCGGCAACGCGCCGGGCCAGTCTTCCTGCGGGGCAGACCCGCTACCGATATCGCGCATGCGCATCACGCTTAACGATTGCGCCAGCGGTGTGGGCTTGAGTTTAAACAGACTCGACGACGTGCCGTAGCGCACGACATCGGCCGGCCGACGCATCGGCAGCAGGTCCGCAAGGGGCGTGCCGTTGTACGACCGCGGTGTGTGTGACTCCCCACCCAACCAGATCAGCCCGGCGCCCCCGGCGGATACATGGTCGCGCAGCGCCGTGAGTTGCCCGGTATTGAAATAGTCCGGCGGGACGTCACCCAGGATCACCACGTCATACGCGTTCATTTCATTAGCGTCGGCCGGCAGGCGTGTGATCGGGACATCGCCCTCCTGCGCAAACGACCGGTCGGCGCTGAGCAGGTAGGTGCTGGAGCTGATCGACTTCTCGCGGATCAACAGATTCTTGAGATACCGAAACTCCCAGCGCGGGTAGCCTTCGACGTAGAGCACGCGGATCGGCTGGTCGATGACCTCAAGCTCGATCGTGCGTGTATTGTTTTCTGAGACCAGCTCGCGGCGGGGCGTCTGCCCGGGAGGGGGCTGATGGGTGACGCGCACGGACCATCGAGCCGTGCCGACCGTTTCGGGCTTGCCGGTGAGGCGCAGGGGTTGGCCGGGCTGCGCCTGGTCAAGCGTCTGTTCGTCCAGCACCTCGCCATCAGCCAGGTCGATCAGCGCGACGTTGATCTCGGCGGCGTCCAGCGGTTCTCCGCCGAGTTGTTCGACGGTGACGGACACCGGGGCCGAGTCATTGACAAACGTACGGCTCGGCGCGTTGACCTGGCCGATCGCCAGGTCCAAAGGCGGGATCGCAGCGCCGACAGGCACCGGGAACACCGCGACGCCTTGTTGTTGCAGCCGTTGAACCAGTGTGGGCCCGGTGTCCTGAGGCGTCTGGCCGTCGGTGATTAATACCACGCCGCTGATCGGTTTGCCGGAAGGAAGACGAAGCGCCTGCTCGATGGCGGTGCGGATCGAGGTCGCCTGCGCCTCGGGTTCCGCGAGCCCGGGTTCAGCTAACGGCGACCCGACCGTGTAAGCCGAGGCTCCAAACCCAAGCCAGAGAAGCCGACGGTCCTTGCCGAGTTGCTCTTCAGAAAAGACGTCGGCCTGATTCTGCAACGCTTCGCGCACGCTCTGGTCCCGGCTGATGGATTCGCCGGTCGCGCCCGTGACAACGTCCTGCACGTTCATCGAGGCGCTGCGATCCACCATCACCATCAGCCAGTCCTGCTCGATCGACTCCTGCGGCAGCACAAGCGTCGGTCCGGCCAGCAGGACCGCCAACGTGACCAGCGTCACCGCCCGCAAGAGCGCAAGCACCATACGCATCGGCCGGGACCCAAGCAGACGACGGTAACTCAGCCCGGCGAACAGCAGCGCGGACAGTCCGATCAACACCCACAACCACGGCGGCAACACATACTCAAACCCCAGCCCCGCCGACGGGTCCGACCAGCTCAGCTCGCGCAGGCCAAGCAGCTTGTCTATAAGCGATCCGCTCTGCTGCGCAAGCGTAGGGGTGGCGGTAAGTTGATACATCACGCGGCCCTCCCGCGCTTGCTGTCATTCGACTTCTGCCCGCTGCGCAGTTGTAAGCCCGCCCGCCACAGCCGACCGGTCAGCGAACCGCCCGGCCCGGCACCGGCATGACTCATGTATCGTGCCAACAATGTTTCAATAAGCACAAGACCCAGCAGCGCCCAGAGCAGGGCCCACCCGATATCCGCAGCTTCATCTGTGCGTTGCAGGGACGCGCCGGGGTTCTCATCATCCAGCCAACGCCAATCACCTTGAGCATCAAGCCAGCGGGTAAACGCTTCTTCATCGATCTGCCTCAAGTCGCCCGCCTGCGGGTCGGCATCCACGACGAGTCGGCGCGGACCCTGGTCGGTCCTCGCCTGATACAGGCCCGGGGTCATCATTGGGCCGTCCAACTGCACGCCCGATCCGCTGACGGTCCACCCCGGTCCCGCTGGCGCGTCGCCCGAGTCAACCGTTATGAGATCGCCACTGATTGTGAGCCGATCAAGCGAGGACAGTCCGGCCCAGGCCTCAGCGAGCACGGGTTGATCCCCCGCGACCGCGTTCACGATCCCCGGCCGATCACGCAGACCCAACACGCCGCGCAATGTCTCGTGGATCATCGGCACGAACAACGGCTTGGTCGGCAGGTTTGTCCACGCGGTATCCACAGACGTGGATAACAAGACCAACGAACCTAACCCCACCGGGTGATGGCCCAGCAGCGTCGGGTTCTTGTCTTGCGCCGCATCGGCGTCCGGCTTGGCCGACTGATTCAGCGATACCCAGGCGTCCGATCCGCGCGCGACAAAGTCGAGACGACGATACACGCGCACCGGCTGAGTCAGCGCCTGCCAGTCGGCGGCCAGCCGCTCCAAAGGCTCGGCTTTCAAAGGATCACTGGATAACCCCCAGGACACCGTCGCGGCATCATCAACCTGTTCCAACGTGACCGGCTCCAGGCCGAGCTGCCAGTCGGGCTTGAAGGTTTCCAGCATCGCGCTGACCCACGGGGCCGAGCCGTCGGTCGCGGGGGTAAAGACCCAGACAAGCCCGCCTGTTTCCGCAAACGTATTCAGTTCACGCCAGACCGGGTTCATCAACCGGTCCGGGCGCATCAGCATCACCGCGTCGATGGTATCCAAGACCGCGGGGTCGTTGAGTTGTGAAGGCGTTAGCGCTTTGATTTCGACATTGCCTAACGGGCCAAAGCCCAGGGGATTCAGCGCAAGCGTCACCCACTGGCCCGGGGTCAGCCCGGCGTTTTCACTCACCGACACCCCGGATACCCCGGACACCCCGCCCGGCTCATCGACCACCGCGATCCGCAACTGACGACGAAGCTCAACCACCGCGTGCGCCTGGTCATCAAACACCAGACCGCCTGGACTCGACTCGAGCATGGCTCGGATCGTCAGGACCGCGCCGCCTTGCGCATCAACGTTCGAAGCGATGTTTTCAACCGGCAAATCCACGCTCACCACCGACACTCCCTGCCCCGCCGGGAAATACACCGGCCGACGCAGCGAAGAGACCTGCCGGCCCTGCGCGTCGATCAGGTCGACGACGACATTCAGCGTGGCCTCGGGCATGTCTTCCGCATAGCGCGCAACCCGCACCTCGGTCGCAACCTGATTGCCCGACAACCCGTCGAGCCAGACCACTCGACGCCGGGGCTTGATGGACTGGACCTGAACATTATCCATGCCGGGCATCGGCCTGGACACGACCAGGGTGCTCTCGGCCCGGTCGTCTTTAAAAGAGGCGGTGGCCTGTTGCTCGATGTAACGCGCGGATCGTGTGAAGTCGCCGAGCAGGACGGTGATGGATGGGTCCGCGCCTGACGTGTTGCCGGGGTTGAGTTCTTCGATCGACGCCAGGACGCTTGGGAGGTCCGGTCGGCTGTAGCCGGGGCGCAGGTTGTTGATCGCTTCGCGCAACGC
This sequence comes from uncultured bacterium, assembly GCA_965368605.1. Taxonomy (GTDB): domain Bacteria; phylum Planctomycetota; class Phycisphaerae; order Phycisphaerales; family Phycisphaeraceae; genus JAJRRS01. The sequence continues at coordinate 3,692 of CBDUNP010000252.1, forward strand.
GGCGCGGTCGGGCGTGGGTTCTGCGACCACGGGTCCTGCGGGTCGGCCGGCGCGCCAGAGCGTGGCGCGGTCTCCGGGCTCCAGTGAATCAACAACCAGCAACGCTTTTTCGGTCAGCTTATCGAAGCGGGTCGTGTCCGGGCCGTCGGCTGCCTGTGTAGAAAGCGCATCGTCGATGACGATGTGGACCACCCGGCCTCGGCTGTCCAGCCCACCGAACCACTGCCCCAACGCGCCGACCATCCTCGGCCGAGCCAGCGCCAGCCCCAGCATCACAATCATCAGGCAACGCAACATCAGCAGCAGCCACTGCTCGAAACGCATCCGCTGCTTCTGCTTGCGGTACGCTTCTAACAGGAACCGCATCGCGCCCCAAGGCTCGGGCTTGCGACGCCAACGCGACAACAAGTGGATCGCGATCGGCACGGAGACCAACGCCAAACCGCCCCACGCCAACGCGGGGGCGACAAACGGCGTCAGGACTTGGGCGGTTAATACATTCATCAGTAATCAAAAACAATTCGGTCTGTCTGCTAGCTGTGCGGCCCACACGACACGGTTATTGAAACAACCGTGTCACGACTTCTTCCCGATCGACGCGCTGCGTCTTGCCATGAAATGGCTCATCGCCGGGCCTAATGGTTCGTCCGTGTTTAATAGCGCGTAATCAAAACGGAACCGACGGGTGATCTGCTCGACCTGGTCCAGGTGTTCGCGCAACGATTCGAGGTACGACGCCCGCAACGCCTGCGGGTCCAGGTTCAGCCGGCCCTCGGCCTCGAGCCCCAGGAACTGTGATGGCGAACGGAACGGGAACTCCAGCTCCGCCGGGTCCAGCGTCTGCAGCAGGATCACGTCATGCCCGCGGTGCTTCAGTTGTGCCAGGCCACGTTCGATCACCGGTAACTCGTCGAAGAGGTCGCTGATAATCACGACCAGCGATCGGCGGTTCAGCTTGGCGACCGCCTGATCAAACATCCGTGACAGGTCCGTTCGGCCCGGGACGGTTTCGTCGTCCGTAAACGTCACGCCCGGCTCACTGGTCTCAAGCGACTCGGCGGACGACAGCGCGTTGATGATCGTGCGCCACTGGTCGTGTGAGTTCGATAGCCGTGTCGCGGTCTTGATCCCGTCGGAAAACAGCACGACCGAGGCGCGGTCCTGCTGACGCAGCGCGACGTGGCACATCGCCGCGGCGAGGCTGGCGGCGTGGTCGTACTTGGTCCAGGTCATCCCCGCCGCGACGCGCCGTGACCCGGTCGCCACCGCCCCGCGCGTCGAGCCGTAGCGCATCGACCCAGAGACATCGACCAGCACGACCATGTCGAGGTTGGTTTCTTTCTGGTACTGCTTAAGGTAGAGCTTGTTGGTCTTGCCGTAGACCTTCCAGTCCAGGAAGCGCGTGTCATCGCCGGGCGTGTACTGGCGGTGCTGTGCGAACTCGACGCTGACACCCTCCATCGGCGA
>CBDUNP010000253.1:0-5153 GCA_965368605.1 uncultured bacterium
CCCATACACCGCAGCAGCCGTACCCACCACAAAGGCTTGCACGCCATGAGATTAGAAACACTCATAGAAGGTTTTGGCCTTCGCCAGCACGCCGGCCCAGGTGATGCCGAGATTCGCGACCTCTCCGATGATTCCAGAAACGTGCAAACAGGCACCCTGTTCATCTCTCGCGGCCGACCGGACAAGCAAGCAGAGCACATCACACAAGCCCTGAAACAGGGCGCCGCAGCCGTCATCAGTGAGCCCATCGACCTCCCCGGATTCCCCGCCGACATCCCCTGGCATCACCACAACCAGGTCGATCAACGCCTGGCGGGGAAAATCGCAGAACGGTTCTTTGGCAATCCCGCCAGCAAACTCGCACTCATCGGCATCACCGGGACCAACGGCAAGACAACCATCTCCCTGCTTATCCAGCACCTGCTCCAGTACAACGGGATACAGACCGGCGTCATCGGCACGATCCACACCGATGACGGGACGCCCAACGGCCGACGCGCCGCCAGCCTCACAACCCCCGGCGCGATCCAGTTCTCCCGCGAGCTTGCACGCATGGCCAAAGCCGGATGCAAAGCCGTCGCCGCCGAAGTCTCCAGCCACGCCCTTGAACAGGGACGGGCCGACGCCTTCACCTTTCAGGCCGCCGTCTTCACCAACCTCACCCAGGACCACCTGGATTACCACAAGACCATGGACACCTACGCCGCCGCCAAGTCCATCCTGTTCCAGCAGCTCGCGCCGGACGGCCACGCCATACTCAACCTCGACGACCCCTACGCAAAACAAGTCCTGGTAAATCGGCAAGGCCCGACATGGTGGACCACACTCCGCGACACAGACACCGATCATACCGATACGGTCTGCCGGGCCAGCGAAGTGACACTCCGCGCCGGAGACAGCTCCGCAAGACTGACCGGCCCCTGGGGAGACATCCATGCGTGCCTGCCCCTGGTCGGCGAGTACAACATCAGCAACATGCTCCAGGCCGTCGCCGCGGCACACTGCGTTTCAGACGTATCCGTGTCACTGAAAGAGGCGCTCGAAACGATCCCACAGGTACCTGGCCGCTTAGAAAAAGTCGTGCCCCCTTCCTCCGCCACAGCGGAACCCAATCAATCTACCCCGCCCGCCGTGCTAGTCGATTACGCACACACCCCCGATGCTCTGATCAACGCGCTGTCCGCTCTGCGCCCGGTGACCACTGGAAAACTCATCGTGATGTTCGGCTGCGGCGGCGATCGCGACAAGACCAAGCGCCCGCTCATGGCAAAGGCCGCCTGCCAATGGGCCGACACGATCTTCCTGACCTCCGACAACCCGCGCACCGAAGACCCCGACCAGATCATCCGGGATGCGGCCGAAGGTGTCCCCGCCGACAAACGTGACGACCTGACGATCATCGCCGACCGCGCCGCCGCCATCCAGGCAAGCGTGCTGGCCGGGCAAGCCGGCGACACCGTGCTGCTCGCTGGCAAAGGACACGAAGACTACCAGACCATTGGCACCGAGAATATCCACTTCGACGACCGCGAACACGCCGCGAAGGCTCTGGAACTCTGGGCTTCACAAAAGGCGGCGCACCGATGACCACAAGCCCTACCGCCGAAACCGTCTGGACCGCCGACTGGGTCCAAAGCGTAACCGGGGGCCGCTGGCTGCACCCCCCATCCACCCCAAGCCAACCCCTCACCGGCGTGGGTATCGACTCTCGCACCCTCAAGCCAGGCCAGGCATTTCTCGCGGTCAAAGGCGATCAGTTCGATGGCCACCAATTCGTCAGCAAAGCAATCAAGGCCGGCGCGACTATCGCGATCGTTGAATCTGAATACCTCGACGATCAACACAACGGTGCTGGCATCCTTCAGGTCGATAGCACGCTCGACGCTCTGCACCGGCTTGCAAAGGCGTACCGAGAAGCCTTGCGTGCCTCGGGCTGCCACGTCATTGCCGTCGTCGGCTCGAACGGGAAAACAACGACACGCCACCTCATACACACCGTCCTCTCGTCCACACTCAAAGGCACCCAATCGCCCAAGAGCTTCAACAACCATCTGGGCGTCCCCCTAACCATACTCGGCGCATCGTTGGATGATGACTTCCTGGTCGCCGAGGTCGGCACCAACCACCCCGGCGAGATTGATGCACTCGGCGAACTCCTAAAGCCCGACGCCGCTGTCATCACCTGCATCGGCAAAGAGCACATGGAGTTTTTCAAAGACCTTCAAGGCGTCGCCAACGAGGAAGCCGCGATCACCCGCCACCTGCCCGATCGGGCCAATGTGTTCATCGAATCCGATGCATACCAATGGATCCGTCGTGCCCCCTCGTTTAACAATAAGACCTGCGTCATCATTTATCCGACCGACTGTAACCCCGCCACGCCCGCCCTATCCAACCGCCAACCGGTCACGATCAATAGCAGCACGACCGCCAGCCTTCCTCTGATCGCGCCCCACGACCGCCTCAATGCACTCGCCGCCGTTAAAGTCGGTCAGGCGATGGGTGTTCCGGATGAAGAGATAAAAATCGCACTGGAAAACGTATCCCCCATGCCGGGCCGGCTCGAAGTTAAACAACTCGGCCAACTCACCGTCATCGACGACAGCTACAACGCCAACCCCGAGTCCACCCTCGCAGCGCTAAATGTCTTGGCCAATCACCCCCTCGGCCACGGCGGCCGGCGCGTCGCCATCCTGGCTGACATGCTCGAGCTGGGTGATATCGCCGAAACGTCACACCGCGAAGTCGGCCAGGCCCTGGCCAAGCTGTATCAATCCGGCGCCCTCCAGCAAGCCGTTCTGATAGGCCCCCTGATGGCGTGGACGCAGGACGAACTTAATAACATCGGCAACGTAAACCATATAACACACCACCCCGAGATCGAACCCTCAACCCCCGATCGTATCGCCGAGCTGTTCCGGCCCAACGACGTGGTCCTGTTGAAAGGCTCCCGGGGCATGCAGTTGGAAAAACTCCTGCCCGCGATACATACCCGCTTTACAGACTCGTGATCTGAGTAAGACCAGAACCCCGACCATTTGCAACCGGCCGTCATAAAGATCAAACTGCCCCGCGATGATTTACCTGCTCGTCCAATACCTCGAAGAAGCCATCGACAACAGCGCCGTGCTGGGGCCGCTGGGCGTATTCCGCTGGGTCGAGTTCCGGGCGATTCTTTCGATCGTCCTCAGCTTCCTGATCGTCGTCCTCTTCGCCAAACGAACGATCCGCTGGCTGGTCAAGCAAAAAATCGGCGACAACCCCAGCTTCGATCACAAAGAACTCGATCAGCTGATGAAGCAGAAGGCCAACACCCCCACCATGGGCGGGATCCTGATCGCGTTCGCCATCTTTGTCTCAACCATCCTGTTGGCGAACCTGGACAGCTTCTACGTCATCATGGCCCTGGTCTGCCTGATCTACCTCTTCCTGGTCGGCTTTGTCGATGACTGGCTGAAACTCACCACCGCCCGAAGAAAGCCCGGGTCAAGGCACGGCTTCTACTCCGGCGAGAAACTCTTGCTCCAGCTTGGGCTCGCCGTGATCCTCGGCCTGTTCATCCACCACTGGGGCAACAACAGCGTCCTGTTCCCCGACCCCTACGACCAGAAGATGAGCCACAGCCTCACACTCCCCCTACTGAAGACTTGGGTCTTCGAGAACGGGTCCTACGTCCCCTCGCCCTACCTCATCGTCCTGGGCACCTGGCAGTTCGTCCTGCTGACGATCTTTATCATCACTTACTCCTCCAACGCGGTAAACCTCACCGACGGCATGGACGGGCTCGCGGCGGGGAACATGGTGATCGTCGCATTCGCCTTTGTCGTGCTCTGCATCATCGCGGGCTACACCAGCACAGACGGAGAGTTCGTGCTTGCAAAGAAACTTCTCGTCCCCCATATCCCGTTCAGCGACGAGCTCGCCATCGTCGCCGGGGCGATGGTCGGGTCGTGCCTAGGGTTCTTATGGTTTAACTGCTCGCCCGCGCAGGTCTTCATGGGCGACTCGGGCTCGCTGCCATTAGGCGGGCTGCTGGGCTACATCGCCGTGGTGATCCGTCAGGAGTTCCTGCTCATGGTCATCGGCGGCGTGTTCCTGATGGAAGTCCTCAGCGTCATGCTCCAGGTCGGCTACTTCAAGCTCTCCGGGGGCAAACGCATCTTCAAGTGCGCACCGATCCACCACCATTTCCACCTCTCCGGGTGGACAGAACAGCAGGTCGTCGTACGCTTCTGGCTGATCAGCGCACTGCTCACCGCAATCGCGCTGGCCACGATCAAGCTGCGGTGACCTGATTACCTATAGAAACAAGGCGTGGCGACGTCACGGCGACGTAAAGATATCCGTCGTCTCATTAAAACCGACCGCGATGATCACGGGGGTTTCCGTCACGTCATACTCCCAGCCATCCGTCGCCGTCCCGTCCCCAAAGTCCACCACGGTCGAGCTGCCGGTAAACGGGTTCCTGGGCGGTGATTTCAAGTACGGGCCGAAATCCCCCGCAACATTCAGCGTGCCATCGGCGTCTGTCCTCGACGTCATCACGCCCCACAGGTCGTCAATGTCCGGGTAGTTGTCCGAATGGTCAAGCTTGTAACGCTCAAACACCGTGCGCACAGAACGGAGCTGATCCTTTGTCGCCGCTGCCTGCGCACGCGTGCTGGCATCCGTAAACTTAGGCACCACCAACGCCGCCAGGATGGCAAGCATGGTCACAACGATAATAAGCTCAACCAGCGTGAATCCGCCACAACCGTTCTTTGATGTAACACTGCGCATGGATATCTGAATCTCCGTGGATAAGTCGTCCTCTTCAACATCGTAGAATTAAACATCGGGATTCAGTTAAACTCATTATCGCGTCCAAAACCATCTATTATTGGACATACAGGCTGAGTATCGCTGCGCGGAAAATGCGCACACAACCCGCCATCCACGCGATATTTACCAATCAAAAAACCAGATCACGTTAATGCCTCGCACACAAATACTTAAACCCACCAGACCCCTTCGCATCCCCACGATTGCGCGCACACCCGTGACGTGCCAGCCATAAGTAGACGCATGCGCACAAAGCCAAAATCACAACAACGAGCCATTAACACTCAGCAGATCACCCAGACGTATCACAACTTTGAATAGCGGAAGACCGC
>CBDUNP010000254.1:0-5148 GCA_965368605.1 uncultured bacterium
GGCAAGGCACGCACCACCGCCCGACGCATCCAGTGCATGACCAAAATGGTCAGCATCGGCTACGCCATGACGATGTACACGGCCGAGCACGACGAGTACTTCCCACCGAGCGTCCACTCGTTCAGCATCGCCGACCCGGTCGCCGCCTGGGATGTCCAGCTAGCGCCCTACATGGGGTTCACGCAGTTGGCTGAGAACCCGCTGGGCGTCAATATCTACAGCAGCCCGCAGCTTGTGCAACTGCGATCCACCTTCTACCGCTGCCCCGAGGATGAACGCGACACCCCCGAGCCCGCCTTCGCCCCGCTGGATTCGCACTTGAGCTACGGCAAGAGCGTCTACTTCGAGCTGCGCCCCGACGCATCCGACCCGCAAGAGGCCGACGTACTCAACGGCCAGACCTGGGCACGCACCGTCGATATCCCCCAGCCCTCCGCCACCATCGCTTTCGGTGAAGTTGCCGGCGGCGAGTTCGGCGTCGACCACGTCATGGCCCACTTCTGGAAGCTCGGCCGAACCGAGCCCGGTGACGGCCTGAACGCTAATCGACACGACAGTAATGCCAACTACACCTACGTCGACGGCCACTCAAACAGCGCCGTCTTCTCAGAGACTTACGACGAATTAAACAAAGTCGACCGCTGGAACCCCGCCACCGCGCAGTGACCAATCGTCAGACATGTCGGCTAAATATCGCCCGGGAGCGCTTGCACTGCCGCTCGGGTCTTCTGTGAGATGTCGTCCCAGCCCACTTTACGGTTCGGCGCGTCTTCGAACCTAAGCGGCTTACCGATCGCCAGCCTGATCGGCTTTGGACGTGGCAGGCGCTTGCCTTTCGGCATCGCCTGGCTGACCCCGGATATCCGGCAAGGAACCACCGGCACCTCGGTCTCCGCAACGATCATCCCAAGCCCCGCCTTAAACAGGCCTATCTGTCCGTCCTTGCTGCGCGTCCCCTCGGGGAACAGCACAAACACGCAAGGCTCAGAGATCAATCGTTTACGCAATTCCCCCAGTACATGCCGGCCACAGTTACGTCGCCAAAGCGGCAGCGCGTTGATACAGAACGTGGCGAAGGTCGCCATCGCCGGCGTCTCAAAAAAGAAGTCGCCCGCCGCGAGCGGGAAGACCTTGTCCCGCAGCCGCCATCGCTGGATCGAAACCATCATCATCGCGTCCAGATGGCTGCTGTGATTGGCGACCATGATGTAGGGCGGTTCGGCCGGGATGTTCTCCCTGCCGACGATCGTCATGCGGTGATACAACGCCAGGTACGTCCGCATCATCGACCAGTACACAAAGTGCATCCCGGTTTCGACAAGCCCGGACTCGCGCGCGAGGCTCAGCGTGCGTTCCCGATGGGTCATCCCCAGGTCTTTGGCGGGTTGTAGATCGAAGTCTTGCAGGGTGACTTACTCCAACAGGTCTTCTAACTACCGGTCAGGATACGTGTCGGCTGGTCCAGCCCCACACCGCGGAAGTAACCGATGTAATGAAACGCCGCCGGCGCGACAAGCAACAGGCTGTCGAACCGATCCAGCAGCCCCCCGTGTCCCGGCAGGACCGTGCCGGTGTCTTTGATCCCCACATCGCGTTTGATCGATGACAGCATCAGATCGCCAAACTGCCCCGCCGCACTCAGGATCATCCCAAGCCCGATCAGGTGGGCCGGCGAGTCGATCACGCTGCCCCTGAAAACATAATGCCCGACCACCGCGACCAGAGCGGTTGTGAGGATCAGCGCGCCCACCGCGCCGCCGATCGTCTTGTTTGGGCTGGTCTGCGGACAGAGCTTGCGTTTGCCCAGCAGCTTGCCGGACATATACGCGAAGATATCGTTCATCTCGACACTCACCAGGATCAGCACGAGGATCGGCCGATAGTCCGCATCGTTGGCGAAATACCCCAGGTGCCCAAGCCCCATCCCAAACAGAAAAAACGCAAGCACGCCCAGCGCCACTCTCTGGACATACCCCTTAGGCCGGTCCGACAGGATCGCCAGCGCGGCGATGACCAGCATCGACAACGGCCCAAGCGCCGCGAAGAAGCCGTACCAATGATCAATCGTCGCGAAACCTACCGCCAGGATGCCCAACACGACCAGCAGGCTCAGCAGCTTCTCTCGGAACAGCCCCGTCACACGCGCGTATTCCCGGTAGCACGCCAGCCCAAGCAGCGTCACCGCCAGGATCGTCCACGCGGCCCCCAGCAATATCGGCCCGATCATCAGCGGCGCAAGCACGTACCACGAGCCGATCCGCCGAACCAGTTCTGATTTAGTTTCAGGGCTCAACCGCCCCATCATCGACAGGACCGCCACCACCGCGGCGGATAACACCAGCGCCCCGACGATACCGACCGATGCCCACAGCACGACCGGGTGATCGAACGCGCTTTGATACCCAAACCAGCGATCAAGGACAGTCTGTTGCACCCTTACCCCTTACGCAGTTCCTGCCCCGCCCGGATAAGCCGCCGTACCGACGTGAGCAATCCACCCACAATGATAATCCAGAGTGTGGCCTGAACAATGCCCCACGACGCGCCCGGCCCCCACCACGGCCCGTGCCAACTCATCGGCGAGACAGCCAGAAATACCGCCATCCCCGTGACCAGAAACATCCGATGCGGCTTGCCCATCGGCCCTCGGTAGTCCTGCGGCGCGCCCGCGACCCGGCCCTGCGCCCGCACATACGCAACGAACACGGCCACCAGCGCCGCGGCATAGCCAAGGATCGGCGAACTCCCGGCCGCATACCCCAGCCCGACCAGCATCGCCGCGTCCGAAATGCGGTCCGGCACCTCGTTAAATAACTCTCCGACCGGCGAGGCCTTGCCCGACTCCACCGCCACGATCCCGTCAAGCAGATTACAGATCGCCCGGACCTGCACGAAGACCGCCCCGGCCAGCCAGAACAGACGATACGCTATGCCCTCTGCCTGAGCCGTCATCGCAAACGCGCCCCCAGCGATCACGCACGCCACGATGCTGAATACGGAGATACTGTTCGCCGTGACCCCCAGCCGGTCCAGCGCACCGGCGGCACCGGTCATCACGCGCCACTCCCTGGGCTTCATCGGCCGACGCTCGGTGACTTCGTATCCCGGTTGTTGCTCGCTCATGACCGCCCCATCAGATACATCCCGCCGACCAGCATCACCATCCCCGCAACGTTCACCGGCCGGATCGGCGTGCCGTACATCCACAGTCCAAACAAAGCCGCCCAGATAAACGTGCTCGCATAAATCGGATACAGCAACGCCGGCTGCCCACCCATCTTGAACGCCGCCACAAACAGCACCATCACACCGATATAGCACACGACCCCCGCGAGGATCCGTGTGTTCGCGATATAGCTCATCACCCCCCCGCCGGCCCGATCGGCACCGGCCTTATACAAAAACTGCCCCAACGCCCCCAGCAGCGCCGCCACGATAAAGCTCACAATGGCAGAAGGTGGTGTTTTCATCTGGCCTCACCGATATGGTCGCCGATCAACCCGGTTCATGACACGCATCCAGCACATCCGCAGTCGTAGGCTCCGCCTCTCCGCGCGTCCAGACATTGTGGGCACGCAGGGCATCCTGAGCCTCGCGGTAATCCAGCCGGTAGTGACAGCCCCGGCTCTCCTCACGCCACGCCGCCGCACGCGTGATCAGCGCCCCGACCGTCAGCAGGTTCTGCACCTCCCAGCCGGCCCGGTCGTCAAAGATCTTGTCAAGCGTGTACCGCGCCCAGAAGTCGAACATCTCGGTGACTTCCTTGAGGTGCTCGCCCTGCCGTTCGATCCCGACGTGCCGCCACATCACGCTCCGCAGGCTCGACCGCACGTCCGCCAGATCCAGCTCCGACCGATCCGAAGGCCGAATATCCGAGATCACTTTTACCGGGGAATGGGCATTCTCCCCGTAAATCAATTCACCACACGTCCGCCCCGCGACCTCGCCGAAGACCAGGCCTTCCAGGAGGCTGTTGCTCGCCAGCCGGTTCGCGCCGTGTAGTCCCGTACACGCCGCCTCGCCCGCCGCGTAGAGCCCTTGGATATTCGTCCGCCCGTGGTCATCGGTGCGCACGCCGCCGACCATGTAGTGGGCCGACGGGTGGATCGGGATCGTCTGCGTCGCCGGGTCGATATCGAACTGCCGGACCATCTGGTAGATCCCCGGGAACCGTGTGGCGAACTTATCGCCGAGATGCCGGACATCCAGATAGACATTGGTGTGATTGGTCGCCGCCATCTGCTCGAGGATCGAGCGCGACACGATGTCGCGCGGGGCAAGCTCGCCGCGTTCGTCGTAGTCTTTCATGAACCGATGGCCGTGCCGGTCGATGAGATACGCCCCCTCGCCCCGCACCGCCTCGGAGATCAGCGATCGACTCGCCCCCGCGACGTACAGCGTCGTCGGGTGGAACTGCATGAACTCCAGGTCGGCAAGCTCCGCCCCCGCGCGGTACGCCATCGCCAACCCGTCGCCGGTCGCGGCCCCCGGATTGGTGGATTCCCGGTAGACCTGTCCGCATCCGCCGGTCGTCAGGATCGTCGCGCGCGCCCAGATGACCTGCAGGCCATATTTAGGGTGATGCGTAATCGCGCCCAGGCACTGCGGCGGGGAGCCGTCCAGCGTGATCAGGTCCAGCACAAAACAGTGATCAAACAGACGCATCCGCTCCAGGCCGCGTGCCTGACGGTCCAACGTGATTGCCAATTCTTTCCCGGTCGCGTCCCCGTCGGCGTGCACGATCCGAGGATGGCTGTGCCCGCCCTCTCGGCCGAGCGCCAGCTTCCCGTCCACCTGATCAAGCGTCATCCCCCAATCGACCAATTCGTCGATCCGCTCACGTGCGCCCGACACGACCTGCCGAACGATCGGCTCGTCACACAGCCCGGCCCCGGCGATCATCGTGTCGTTCACGTGCTCATCGATGCTGTCGTTCTCGTCGATCACCACGCTGACCCCGCCCTGGGCCCAGTAGGTGTTCGAGTCCTTAATGTCGCCCTTGGCCGCGACGATGACATCGCCGTGCTTCTGCGCCGCGATCGCCGCACGCAGCCCGGCCACGCCCCCACCGATCACCAGCGTATCGGTAAAGATCTGCGGCAGCAGCGTCGCACGGAACGGGATCAGGTATCGGCGGTCATCCATAGC
>CBDUNP010000255.1:0-5129 GCA_965368605.1 uncultured bacterium
CCTCGGTGTAGGGCAAGGCAGGCCCCCACGACAGCAGCAACGCCTCGACACCTACCGGGTCCGCGATGGCGTGCCCACCGAAGAGGTTTGTGATTCCGATCGCGCATAGAACAGCCAGACATGACTTTTTCATTCTCCCGATCCTTTTCATAGGTTGTGCAGAGGACTCCACGCTGACAGAAGTGCCAAAACGTTAACCGTATTATATCAACGGCCAACTGAATAATATAGTCGTTGCAGCTCGATAGAAATTTATTTTTTCGCCGAGCCGAGGCCTCCCACTATGACCCGGAGGGCAACGCGACCCTGTATGTGTGAATGGGGCGGCCGTAATATGCAGCATGGCGCGGCCCACAAGACCTGATGCCGGATAGATGGTTGGAACCACTCCAACCCCATGCCCGCTGGACACTTGACATGCTCCTCAAAGCGGACACGGCGACAATGCGTTTACTAATCATGTGTTAGGCCCTGATTTACGGAATACAGGGGGGATAGGTGTGGACATGGCCTGGATGGGACGGGGGAAATTTCCGGGGGCAGGGGGTTTGGTCCGCGTAGAGCGGTCGCGTAGCATTGTATTGATGCATGTGGCACTACTAACCAATCGGGCCTGGCTGGATGAGGAGCTGGTGCCGTTTCAGCACCTGGTCGTCGGACTCATCGATGAGCGGGTAAGGGTGGCACAGGTCGTTCCCGAGGGCGTGTCGCAGGACGATCTCAGTGCGTTTGGCGAGGTCGTGGGTTGGGGCGAAACCTCGATCGGGCTGATGAACCGCTACCGGGTCGGCCAACTCAATGGGGCGTTGTCGGCCTTGAGCGTGGACATGATCCACGCGCTGGACGGGCGGATGTGGCAAGGGGGATTGAAGCTGGCTGAGACGATGGACGTGCCGATCGTGCTCAGCGCCAACTCGGTGCTGGACATCCCGCTGGCCAAGCGCGTCCTTGGGCGGGTGGACGAGTCGCGGGTCGCGGTAACGTGTGCAACCGAGCCGATCACGCGCGCGGTGCGCGAGGTGGCTGGGGGCGATTTGCTGATCGAGACGATTCAGACGGGCGTGCACCGCCACGACGTTCAGCCGCCGACGCTTCAGAAAGACCAGGCGTTGTGCGTGATCGTCAGCGGCAACGGGGATTGGGACACGGATTACGAGAAGTTGCTTAAGGGGATCCAGACGTTCGTGAATCGTTGGCCGATGTCGCAGTTCTTCTTTGATGGGCAGGGCTCGGGACAGCACCAGCTATGGAAGATGGCCAGCTCGATGGGGCTCATGGGCAACGTGTCATTGACGCCGCGCCAGCTTGGGCATCGGGACATGCTGCTGCGGGCGCACGCCCTGATCCACCCCCAGGCATTAGGGCGGTCCCGGAGCCTGACGCTACGCGCTTTTGCGCGGGGGCTGCCGGTGATAGCAAGGGAAGACGGGTACCTGGATTACCTGATCGACGGGGAGACGGCGGTAGTGCTGCATCAACCTGGGCCTGACGACTGGGCGGCCGAGTTGGAAAGACTGGTCACAGATCGGACCGCGGTCGAGGCGTTGGGCCGGCGGGCGATCCAATGGACGAATGAAAACCGACCGACCTCCAGGCAGATCAACCGCGTGCTTGAGGTTTATCAACGTATGGCCGGACAGACGATCCCGTTCCCCGGCTGATATGAGTAGCTACGCCCGTTATGTGAGTTGGTGTGTGTGAGAGGTAGCTGATAGGTTTAGTGGATGGCAGATACCCCAGCGAAAAATCCATCCGCTACAACCGACCCGGGCGTTGAGTCCGGCGTGATGGTGGCCAGCGAAGTGCAGGCGTTACGCGAGTACCGGGCGGGCTTAACGGGTACGGTCGCATTGATCCCGACGATGGGTGCGTTGCACGAGGGCCACCTGCAACACGTCCGCCGATGCAAGGCGTTAGCGGACCACGTGGTCGTGAGCATCTTCGTCAACCCGACACAGTTCAACCAGAGCGACGACTACCAGGCGTATCCCAGGACGCTGGACGTGGACATCCGGGCGTGTGCCGAGGCCGGTGCGGCGTGTGTGTTTACGCCCGACGCGGAGCAGATGTATCCGCCTAAGCAAGTGGCGGTCGAGATAGACGTGCCCGTGATTTCGGGGGTGCTCGAGGGGGCGGATCGGCCGGGCCACTTCCAGGGCGTGTGCCGGGTGGTGACCAAGCTACTGAATATCGTGCAGCCGGACATGGTGTCGTTCGGCCGAAAAGATTATCAGCAGCTATCCATCATCAAGGCGGTCGTCGCAGACCTGATGATGCCGGTGCGTGTGGTCGAGGTACCGACGGTGCGTGAGCCCGACGGGCTTGCGATGTCCAGCCGAAACCGACGCCTGGATGCCGAGCAACGCAAACGCTCGCTGGGTCTGTTCAAGGCTTTGTGTGCAGGCAAACGATTGGTCGAAGAAGACGGGGAGTCAGACCCACAGGCGGTCGAGCAGGCGATGCGTTCGGTGATGGAATCCCATCAGATCGAGGTCGGCTACGCGGCGATCCTCCACCCGAAAACGCTTGGCGAGTTGAGTTGCATCGAGCCGGGACTCACCGGCGGGGTGATTGCGCTGGTCGCCGGGCAGGTCGGGGCGGTGCGCCTGATCGATAACCTGCTGCTGGGTGGGGACACGTAGACGGGGCGAGCATGACGCGGGCAAGAGCGGCTTCACCTTGTCCGCTAAACGGCAAGCCTGCGTGCTGTATCTAAGATTAAAGACTTCGGGGCGAATCTGCGGTTAACTCGACAGGTACTAATCCTGCGGAGGCTCAACGGGTTGGTCTTGCGTCGTGCCGGCTTCGTCTGCGTTGCCCGCCTGGTCGGGGGACGAAACGTCGTCGGCGTGCGGATCGTCCAGCGCAGTCTGTTCGGCCTGCCGCTGTGCTTCTGCGGCGCGGTACTCGGCGCGTCGGGCGATCAGATGTGCAGGCAAACGGTGAGCAACCGGGGGCGGTGCACCGACCTGCGATTGGCTCGATCCGGTGTTGGCCCAGCCGTCGATGCGCGTGTTGACGCGCGGGGAAGGCGAGTTGGGGTCTTCGGTGTAAGGGATGAAGACCTGCTGGGCGGCGTTGGAGAGGTCAAAGACCGTGTTGGGTGGGACCAGGTCGATGAACTGGCCGTCAATCGCAGGGGCGTTATTCAGGCTCATCTCGCCGAACGGGTCCTGAACGAGATAGTCAGGGCGATCGATCCAGGCGGTGAACCCGGGCTGGCGGAGTTGGTATTGCTGGGTGACTTCCTGCCCGTTGAGGAACCAGCCCTGCCCGTCGTTGGGCCGCTGGTAGAGCGAGCCGGACTGGCCGAAGACGCCGATGCCCTGCTCGACGCGTCGTGTGCTGGCGGCACGGAGGTCCAGGTCACTGACAGCCTGGTCGACGGGTTGCCATGAGGGCGTTGCGTCTTGGCCGAGCAGCGGTTGCGTGTACGCAGCGACAGCGGTGATTAGACACAGCGACAGGCTCGGGTAACAAACGCGGGGCATGGGTGGACTCCCAACGGCCTGGCCGGGACGAAGCATGCCTGACAGATTGAGCGTGCGAAGGTGCCGGGGCCGGGGGATTACTTGGTCGGCTGCGTCGCGGCTTCTTCGACCGCTTCTTCAACGACCTCGACCGCGTCAACCACTTCTTCCTCAACCGCTTCGGCAGCTTCTTCGACAACCTCTTCGGCTTCTTCAACAACGTCCATCGCATCGTCGTTGGCTTCTTCAACGGCTTCGATAGAAGCATCATCGACGACTTCGGCTTCTTCGACTTCAATAGCTTCCGACTCGGCCATCTCGATGGCTTTGGTCTCGGCGATGGCTTCTTCGGCGGCGGCCTGCGAGGACTTCATCACGGGGACCGGGGCGGCGTCGGCGGAACCGGGCAGCTCGGGGGATGGGCGGTAGCTTGCCTGCATCAGGATCTTGGCGCCGGTGAGGTCGACGCGGTCGCTGCTGACGAGTGTGCCTTTGCGTGCTTGACCGGTGTTGGTCGGCAGGTCGTCGGCGCGATAGAGCTTCCAGTTGACCCAGTTCGGGGCAACACCTTCGGATGATGTGCCGGCTTCGGTGCCGTCGAAATCCAGAACCAGCTTGTGGTTGACGGGGATATCCATCTCCCAGACGGCCTGGCTCTTGTAGGTATCCAGAAGGATGACAGTCGTGGGCTGATTGACGGTGCTGACAAAGACGTGCTTGTCGTTTGAGCAGCCGAGGCTCGAAAGGGTCAACGTCAGGGCCAAGAGGCAGGTCATGGTACGCGTGAGGCTGGGCATCGGTCGTGTCCTTTCGATCTAAATCCATCCGACGGGCACCGGGCCGGGTCGGGACAAGCGTATACGATAATCCGACAGGGACGATCAGGCCAACGGGGCCTGGGCACGGTGGACCCATAACCCGCTCAGGGGCGTGTTTGAAGCCCGCCGTTGGGTTCATCATCGGATATCTGGGCCTATCGGGTCAGAACTTCTCGCGGTATTGGGAGGGACTAATCCCGACCATCCGGTGGAAAGTAGCGGTGAAGTGCCCGTGGCTGGCGAAGCCCGACAGGGCCGAGACCTCGCCGATCTGCTCGCGGGAGGCCCGCAGGAGCCATTTGGCGTGCTGGAGTTGGGTTCTTAGAAGGAAGTGCTTGGGGCTGATTTGGGCGTGGCTGGAGAATAGCCGGTGGAAGTGGAAGGGGCTGGTCTCGACGTATTCGGCCAGCTCGGTGAGGCCGGGCGTATCGACGAAGTGGTCGCTGATGTAGCCCATCGCCAAGGCGGCGCGTTCGTCTTCGACCAGACCGACTGCGGGGAGGTCATCTTTGCCGGACGTGCGGAGTTCGACATACATGTGCCTACGGTCCACCCCCCTGCCGGCTCGACCGCGGTAGAAACGGACCCAGGTGGGTTGACCGCCCAAATCCAGGGTGACTTCGTGCATTTCCTGGTCGGCGAGGTCTTCCCAGCGTTGCTCTGCGACGGGCTGGAGTTGGTCGATGAGGTCGGCCAGGATCTGCGGAGACTGAAGAAACTTCGCCTCGGTGCGCGGGTCGGCGTGGATCAGGCGGTTATCGTCACCCAGGAGGACCCGGCCCAGGTCCGGCTCGCCGGTATGGTCAAACTGGGCACGGACCGCGGTCAGAGCCAGGTCGCC
>CBDUNP010000256.1:0-5116 GCA_965368605.1 uncultured bacterium
TTGGATTACTTGGCCAGGCCCGAGAGGGTGGCGGCGCCGATGGCGGCGGCGAAGTTGTCGGATTGGCCGACGGTCAGGGACCACTGCGCGGGGGCGGCTTTGGTGATGCCGTCCTTGGCCATCGCCTGGACCTTATCGAGTGCGGGGCTGAAGATCTCGACGGTGCCGCCCATGAGGACGATGTGGTCGGGGCGGTAGACGGCCAGCAGGATGCGGATGCCCTGAGCCAGTGCCTTGAGCGCGCGTTTCATGGTCGGGTGGTCGAAGCGTTCGGGCTGATCGAACGGGACGGCGTCGGCTTCGAGCGTGCGGAAGCCGATGTAGGCTTCGAGCGCGCCGCGTCCTGCGCCGGGGGTGGATGGCGCGTCGGGGTCGCCGCCGCTGACGTCCATGTGTCCGAAGTGTCCGCTGGTGCCGCGTGTGATGATGACAGGTCGGCCGTCGTCCAGGACCGCCCCACCGACGCCGGTGCCGAAAGACAGGTAGAGCGTGCGTCCGGGCATGGGGTTGCGCCGGTGCTCGCAGGCGGCGGCGGAGTTGGCATCCGTCGCGCCGATGGCGGGGATGTCCATGTCCAGAGTCTTTCTGATCCAGTCGGGGATGCACACGCCGGCCATCGCCGGGACGTTCGCCGCCATCTCCAGCACGCCGTTAGCGTCCATCGGCCCGGCGATCGATACGCCGACCGAACCGATCGCTTCACGGGTGAGGCCGGACTGCTTGAGCAACTGCTCGACGCTCGAAACGATCCCGGCGGACAGTTCCTCGACGGACGGCATCTGGTGCGGCTCACCACGGAACGTGTGCGGCTGGGCCCCGTCGCTGACCAGCGCCATCTTGACGCTCGACCCGCCGATGTCGATGCCGAGCTTCCATGTGTTGTTGACGTTGTCCGATTGCATAATCGATCCGTTGAAAATACTAAATGATGTCAGCTCAATCGTCGTACATGCTGACCGCCCGTCATTCCCGCGCAGGCGGGAATCCACAAGCGTCTATTTTAACTCGGTCGTGGACCCCCGCCTGCGCGGGGGTGACGGGGTTTGCGGGTGACCGTAAACAAACAATCTGAACCGGCCACGGTCTTCTAATCTCGCTTGGGTTCTGCTAACAGGAATCCGAAGACGAACGCGATGAATGCGCCGACCGGTGCGTACCAGGGCCAGGCGATCGGGACTTTCCTGGGCGTCCCGGCCTGCTTATCGAGCAGGAACGGGCGGGCCTTCTCGTTCTCGATCAGGTCGCCGGCCTCGTCGGTCAGCGGTTCCTTGGTGATCGGGTGCTCGTAATAGACCGGGTCGGCGTCGAGGTCGAGGATGGGTTCGCCGGTCTGCGTGTCGAGGACCTGGGGATAGTCCAGGACGACGTCGCCGGTCGTTTCGTCGTAGCTGTGGAAGTAGCCCTTGAAGGTGATGCTCATCACGATGGCGATGCCGATGAGCAGCCAGCCGGTCTTCAGCAGACGGGGGCCACGCAGCGAGCTGTCGGACGTGCGGATCGCGGCGATCACCCAACTCACCAGCAGCACCGCCATGACGACGCCACACGCCCAGTAGGCCCAGGGCTCGTGGAAGCGCAAGGCGAAGACGGCCATGACGCTCAGCGGTGCGCCCCAGACCAGGCCACGCCCGTTGACTTTGATCGGCAGCCAGGCCAGCAGGAATGCGGCGAAGAGCCCGCCGATGATGTAGCTGGCGAGCCCGAGCGCGAGGTCCAGGATCGGGACGCCGGTCGCTTCCTTGAAGATGTCTACGACGAAGGCGGCGAGGCACAGGGCGATGCCCCAGAAGACGATCAGCATGCGGGACACCGTCACGGCTCGCTTGGCCTCGACGGGGTCGTTGGCGATCGCCTCGTGTTCTTGTTCTTTGCTGTGCCCCAGCGTGATCGCGCGGGCGGGGAGGTAGACGGCGGACACGGTCGTCTGCGCCAGGGCGGCGAGGATCGAGGTCAGCGAGGAGATCGCTGCGGCGAAGATGCCGGCGATGACCAGGCCGGTGATGCCCACGGGCATCTGCTGGAGGATGAAGATCGGGAAGATCTTGTCGTTCTCTTTGGCGGCCAGCAGCGCGGCCTCGCCGGCGAGCTTCTCGGGGAAGGCGTAGTAGAAGACGAACAGGCCCACGCCGACCAGCAGCATCAGGGCGGTGACGGCCTCGGCTGCGTAGCTGGTGAGGATCGAGATCTGAGCGCTGCGTTTGTTCTTACAGGTAAAGAGCCGCTGGGCGAGCAGCTGGTCGGTGCCGTACGCCCCGATGTTGCCCAGGACGACGGCGAACCCGGCGGCGGTCAGGGTGTACGGCGTCGTGAAGTCGTACATCTTTTCGATGTTGAATATCTTGAACTTGTCGTTGTCGCTGCCGACCTCCATGAACTGTGAGAACCCGTCGGGCAGGGCGCTGAGGATGACCCAGATCGCCGCAAGCCCGCCGACGACGAAGACCAGGAAGAGCATGGCGTCGGTCCAGACGACGGTGGCGATCCCACCGAGCATGGTCCAGAGGACGGCGATGATGCCGATGATGATGATGGCGGAGGCGAGCGGGGAGAGCTTGGTGTATTCCTCGATCACTTCTAAAGGCCCGGCCATGACGAGGGTGAGGACCAGCGCGGTGAGGTAGACGCGCGCCGATTGGCCGAGCAGGCCGCCGAGGGTGAACAGGCCGGTGGTGACGCCGCGTGCGCCGCTGCCGAGCTGGTTGCCCATGTAGTCGTAGGGGCTGTAGATGCGTTTCTGGTAGTAGGCGGGGATGAGGACGACGGCGACGAACAGCCGCGAGAACAGGCCGGCGATGATGCCGAGTTGCAGGTAGGTCATGTTCCCGGCAAACGCGACGGCGGGGACGCCAACGAAAGTGACCGCGGAGATCGTTGTGGCGATCATGGAGGCGGAGACGGCGTACCAGGGCATCTTCCCCCCGCCACGGAAGAAGTCTTCCATGTTCTCCTGCTTGCCGGCGAGCATCACGCCGAGCACGCTGACCAGGAGCAGGTAGCCGACCAGGACGATCCAGTCGATCGCGGTGAAGTGGCTCGACAGGGAGCCGGCGGTGTCAGCGGTGGCGGCGAGAGTCGTCATCCAGGTCGTCATATAGGGTGTCTCCGGCTACCTGTGGGCGGGACGTGCGGTGAATCAAGACGGTTGGGCCCCAGGCCCGATCCGGAGCGATATTTATATAATAACTCCGGCCATTTTGAAAGCCTGTCGCTGACCTGTACGTCGGTCGAGTGGATTTCAGGGCGTGAGAACGGGGGCGGGTCGTACCGTCGGGGATGCGAGAGGTGGGTGACTTTGATACCTCGCCGGGGTGTGGGGTGTAGCTGATCTGGCACGGTCTGGGCGGCTGGGGGCGGATTACTGCTAAACCACAAGCGGATATTGCAGGCGGGTGGTGGTATGGGATCGCTAAGCCGCAAGCGGCTTTGGGGGTGTGGGGTTATCTCGATCTGGGGGTCGGATCAGTCGTCGCTGCGGGGGGCACCGGACGAACGCCGGATGACCAACTCGGCCCGGAGCGTCTCGCTCTTTAGGGGGCGTTCGTCGTCGTCCAGTGATTTGTAGAGGTCCGAGATCGCGGCGTGCCCGAGGTGCGCCAGGGGCTGACGGAGGGTCGTCAGCGGTGGATCAAGGTGCGACGCGCTGGGGGGATCATCGATGCCGACCACGGAGAGGTCGTCGGGGATCTGAAGCCCGATGGTGGATGCGGCCTGATAGACCTCCAGCGCGAGGTTGTAGCCACCGGCGAAGACGGCGGTGAGGCCCTTCTCGCTGAGCATGCGGTTGAGCTTGAGCTTGTCGTCCGAGCGGAGGGTCGTGCCCTGCATCTCAACAACGGGGCGGTCTTTTTCTTCGATGCCCAGGACCTTGCAGGCTTGCGTGAAGCCTTTGTAGAGGTCGTGGTTGTCGATGTACTGGCAGCCGCCGATGAAGCAGCCGATGCGGCGGTGGCCCAGGTGGTGCAGGTGGTTGACGGCCTTGGCGGCCAGGTCGCGGTTGTCCGTGTCGATCGAGGGGACATTCTTGTTTTCCGAACGTGCGCCGACGACCATGATGGGCAGCTTGTTCGAAGACTTCTCGATCAGGGATTCCAATTGTTTTTCGATCGGGTCGATCAGGACGTAGGCGTGGACGTCCTGCCGGCTGTCGACTTCGTCGCCCTGGAGCAGCAGGTCGATGCTGTACTCGACGGCGGCGCGGTGCATGCCTTCAAGGATGCCGCTGTGGTAGACGCCTGAAAGCGTGACGTCCTGATGGAGCAGGACACCGATGCGGAGCTTGGGCTTGACGTCGCGGTGGTTCTCGACGACGTAGGTGCCCCGGCCGCGGGTGCGTTCGAGCAGGCCGACGGCGACCAGCTCCTGGAGCGCGCGGTGGGCGGTCACGAGGGAGACGGACATCTGCCGGCTGAGTTCCTTGGTGCTGGGCATCCGCTTGCCGGGCTGGAAGTAGCCGCTGTCGATGGCGTCGGTGAGGGCCTGCTTGACGGATTCATAGAGGGGCTGGCCGGGCAGTGCGACTACGGGGCCGATTTCTTTGTGTTGTGTCGTCATGATGGAGTACCAACTGGAAGGGCCAACGTGTCTGATGGAAACGACAGGTCCGCACACACGGGCCCCGTGGAAAAATCGATGAATCGAGGTGCCGGTCTATACCGAAATAATCCGGGGAGACCGCTGATTGGCCATGCAAAATCAGGGCCTATCACATAATTAACCATTATCGCGGTGAACGGCCGGATTGCAAGACAAATCCAAGCGGAAACAGGCCGCCAAGTGTCGTGTTATTGCCTTGTTTTTAATGGTTTATGCGGTTCAACACGCCGTCACGGGGCGGTTTACACACAACAAAAGGGCTCAATACCGGCTGACCCGCAGGACCGAAGGGATTCCATAGCAAACGGGCAGGCTGAGTACGAACCGGGATTACTCCGCAGCCTCCGCCCGCTTCGGGCCCAGGGGGGTGATCTGGTAGCCCCCGTCCGCCTGGGCATCGGGCTGAATCCGATACCGCTGGGGGTAGTTGTGGTGCTTGAACTTGTTGGTGTGGTGGACCTCGATGACGTGGGTGCCGTCGCCCTGCCCGGTGATTGTGCTCGGTGAAGTTTCGGCGGTCACG
>CBDUNP010000257.1:0-5075 GCA_965368605.1 uncultured bacterium
GCCGAGGCTGCGGTCGAAGCGTCTTGATCTGAAATGATCTGAAGAACGTGGCGGGCTCTCGTTTAGCGCAGCTGACGAGCTGCGCCACGTGGCCGCGGCGGCTGAGCTTTGAATTGATAAGTTGCGGGCCCTGCCGTTTGGCGTGCCAGGGTGCGGGGTGGTATTAGCCCACGGTTGAGCCGGCAGGCACGGGCTTGGACGGCGACACCACGACGACGTCGGCCAGCTCCTCGCCGTCCATCGCGCTGGCGGCCAGCAGCATCCCGTTGGACTCTTCGCCGCGGATCTTGCGTGGCTTGAGGTTGGCCACGACGATGATCTGCTTGCCCACCAGGTTTTCCGGGTCGTAGAACTGCTTGATCCCGGCACACACCTGGCGTTGATGATCGCCCAGATCGACCTGCAATTTCAGCAGGCGATCGGCGTCGGGGTGGGGTTCGGCTTCGACGATCGTGCCGACGCGGAGGTCCAGCTTGATAAAGTCGTCGATTTGGATGGTCGGCTTGGGGTCCATATGATTCTCCATGGTTCGGTCGGCGTCGCGCCGGGCCGAAGAAGATAACGGATATGCCCGGCCCCGTCGCGTCGGTGTCGTGCAGCAGCACCGGACAACCTTGCCAAACCCGGACCCTACATCCCCGCCCGCGGCACCCGATGGCTCAAATGAGGCCGACAACGGCACTGCGCCTGCATCCGGCCCCGCGCCCAGGCCGCGACGCCGTTGGCGGCGGTATTTCATTTTTGCACTGTTGTTATTGTTGCTGCTTGTGGGCGTCGTTTCATTTATGACCCGGTCCAGTCGGCTTGTGGTCGTGATCGAGCAGATGCTGGAAGACTCGATCGGCTGTGACGCCAAGGTCGGGCGGGTTGAGCTGACCTGGAGCGGTCAACTGACGGTGGACGGGATCGACCTGACCGTCCCGGGGATGACCGGCGAGGCGGCGAAGCTGCTGCACTCGGACCGGGTGGTGGTCCACCTGCGGTTTCTGCCGTTGTTGATCGGCCAGGCCCGTGCAGAGTCGGTGTCGTTGTCCCACCCCACGTTGTATCTGACCGAGGACATGGACCGTGACCTGTTCAACTACGAAAACCTGATTGAAAAACCATCGGACAACGAGGAACGCGGCGGTTTGCCCAAGGTGCTGCCGGAGCTTTTTCTTAATGGTGGCGAGATCCGTTTCGGGCGGATGACCCAGGGGGCGTATCGACAGCTCCAGGGCCTGCGGTTTGATGGCATGTTGATGGCGGAGGACGGACATGCCGGCGGGTACACGTTTATATTCAATCAGCAGGAGGTTGGCGACGTAAGCCCCGCGCGGAACTTTGGCCCGACGATCCACGGGAAGATCGACCTTAAGACGCCGGAGATTGAAGTCCAGGTGGATCGCTTCAAGTTTGCGGGTCCGCATCGCTATTTATTGCCACAGGAGATGCGGCGTTGGTGGGACAGCCTGTCGCCGCAGGGCGAGTTGCCGAAGGTGATCTTCCATGCGGGGCTGGATGAGGCGGGGGAGACAAGTCTTTCGGCCGAATTACGGCTTGACGGTATCGGGTTGTCCCTGCCGATCGAGGCGGGCGAGCCGCTTCGGATGTCCGACGTCACCGGGCGGGTGGTGTTGGCCGAGGGCGTGGTGGAAATCAAACAGATCGCCGGTGTGATTGAGGGCATACATTTCACAGGTGAGGGCCGGGTCGGTGGTTTTGAATCACAGTCGCCCTTGTCGATCGCGATATCGACCGAGCCTTTTGACGTGTCGGCCGAGGACGAAATATGGTCCAAGCTACCGGAGAAGGTTCGCCGTTATCATGAACGCTTCTCGCCCCGGGGCAAGTATCAAACAGATGTCGTGATCGAGAGGCAGGCTCACGGCGGGCCACTGATGTTCAGCGGTTGGCTTGACCTGTTGGACACGCGGTTCACATATCAGAAGTTCCCTTACCCCGCGGAACAGCTCACCGGCCGGGTGACGTTCGACAACGAGCGGGTCGAGTTGCACGACCTGCAGGCCACCGGCCCGTCGGGCGGCCGCGCAGTGGTCAGCGGCACGATCATTCCACCGGGCGGCGACGGCGAAGTGGATATCAAAATCGATGGCCAGGGGTTCGCGGTCGATGACTTCCTGCTGAACGCGATGAAGCCTAAACACCGCAAGGTCATGGACCTGTTCTTTAACCAGCAGGGGTATGCGTACCTGCTGGAACGGGGTGTGGTCCGTAGTCCCGGTGATGCTTCAACCGATACGGGCGAAGAAAGTTCGGTCCCCGTGTTCGAGCCCGGCGGGAGCGCGTCGATGATCGTGCGCATCCAGCGTCCGGCCGGCCCGGATCAGGATTACAGCGTCACCACCGACCTGGACGTGTCGGGGCTGCGCAGCGTGTTTGGTTTCTGGCATTACCCGCTGTACGCCGAGCGCGGCCGGGTGGTCATCTCGCCGCAGCAGGTCCAGGTCCATGGCGTCTACATGCGTGCGATCGGCGGCGGTGGGGGGGTGGTTGATGGCCAACTGATCCTGCCACGGGACGGCGAACCGATGCGGCCGTCGCTGCAGATGACCAGTGTCCACCTGCCGATTGATCAGGCGTTGGTCGCGTCGATCCCCGCGCCCAAAGACCAGTGGGTGCGCACGCTGAACCTCGGCGGGACGCTCATCGGGACCGGGGAGGTCTACGCCGGGGCCGACGGCGAGGTGGCGTACACCGTGGACACGATCCTCCAGGATGGCGACGCCTCGCCTAACGGCGGAGCGTATCCGCTGACCGACATCAAGGGCTCGGTCACCGTCGAACGTACGCGGGTCCAGCTTGAAAACCTTTCGAGTCGGCACAACGACGGGACGATCACGGTCAACGGCCTGGCCGACTTCGGCGAGGGCGGGCTGGGCGTCGAACTGGCGCTGGTGGGTGAGAACCTGAGGCTGGAAAGTGGCCTGGTCGATTTGCTGCCTGTCGGGCATGAGGGCCGGCCTTTGATCACGGACCTGTTCGAGACGTACCGACCCGACGGCCAACTCGATGCCGAACTTCACTACTTCGGCGATACCGGCGGCGAGTCAGACCGATTTACGCTGAACGTGCAGCCCAAGACACTTAGCCTCGACCTGAACGGTCAGCGAGTCGAGCTGGAAGACCTGACCGGCGGGGCCGAGCTGACCTCCAGGCAGGCGGTCCTGCACGACCTGGCCGGGCGTTTTGCGGCGGGGACATTCAGCGTCGATGGCGATATCCGGCTGGTTGATGACCCGGGCGTGAACCTGGCGTTTGATGTCCATGCCGGGCGCATCGACGCGACGGCACGCGCGGTGTTGCCCGAAGAGGTACTGTCGTTTATTGACCGGTTGCAGGTACAGGGCCCTTACCAGGTCAACGACGCACGCCTGCTGACCTGGGAGGATGTCCAGGAAGGCCCGACCATGATCTTCGAGGGCAAGGTCCAGCTCCAGGACGCCCGGGGGAACATCGGCGTCCCCGTGACCGACATGGATGCCCAGATGGACATGCACATCGCCACGTTTGCCGAGCAGCGTTGGCCGCACACGGACATCCGGATCAACGCCGAGAGCCTGCGTGTGGCGGACCGTTTGGTGGAGCGGTTTTCCATGAGCGCCCAGACCGGTCGCCAGCCCTGGCTCGTCGAGATGAGTGACGTCAAGGGCGCGGTCTACGGCGGGACGCTGGTCGGTTGGGGGCAGTTACGCATGGGCAGAGACCCGGCGTTCGGGTTTGACCTGACGCTTCAGGAGGTCGAGCTTGAGCCGTTCTTGAAACCATTGGAAACGGCAGACGCTGCGGGGGGGGACGAGTCAGCCGACGCAGCCGAGTTGTCGACGCGCAACATGGCGACGGGCTTGCTGTCAGCCGGGCTGACGATCCGTATCCCGACCGATGACCCGTCCCAGCGGCAGGGCCGGGGCGTGGTTACGGTGCGCGACGCGAAGCTGTACGACAAGCCGTTGACGCTTGCGTTATTGCAGGCCGCGAGCCTGGCGTTGCCGAATGAGTCTTCGTTTGATCGTGCTTCGGCCCGATATCTGATCTATGGCGACACGGTGCAGTTCGACGACATCCGTTTCGAGGCCCCGGCGTTTGTCATCGCGGGCAGCGGGGTGATGGATTTCCCGACCACAGAATTGAACCTGCGCATGGTGACACACAACCCCGGCGCACCGGACTTAGGTGCGGTCTCCGCGTTGGTTCAGTCCTTCAAAGACGAGTTGTTGGGGATTGAGGTCCGTGGGACGCTGGCGGAACCCGAGGCCCGCGTGGTGTCGCTGGGTGGGTTGTTCCGGTCGTGGGACCGGGTCTTCGGCAACAGCAGCGCGAAGATGCACCGTCTGCAACCGGCCGAGGCCATCGACGCCCCGTAGCTTTGTCACGCAGCAGCCGCTTACGGCTTAGCGTTACTTCTTTAGATGACTATTCCGCGCCCACCAGCCGTCGCATCACGTCGCCGACGCCGATGCGTTCCACTTCGGCGCGGGCCTGTTCGTCGACCGGCTCGTAGTCGCGTACCGGCGGGACGGAGGCGAGGTCGGCTGGCTGATTCCCCGAGGCCTTGGCCAGCCCCAGCGAGCCGTCACCGGTGACGGTCACGATCCATCGTCCCTCGTCGAGTCGGCGGTAGACCGCCTTGCCGTGCGCCAGCGCCGGGTCGTCCCAGCCGACGTCGGCAAGTTCGGGCTCGATGACGACGCCCTGGCTGGGCGGGGTCTTGGCATCGAACACACGCCGGACCCACAGCCGACCGTCCAAGACGACGTAGTCCACGTAGATCTCCCCGGACGGGTCGAAAGGGGTGGGCGTCTGCTTGACCACGCCCTCGGCGTTACGGATCGAGACACACAGCTTGCCGTCCTCGACGACCAGCTCTGTCACCGCGGTCTTGCGAACGGCCTGGTTGTAGGTCTGCCGAAGGGCGTCGTAATCGCTGGCGAGTTCGGTCAGCCGGTCCTTGTAGATGTCGGCCTTGAGGTTCGCCTGGACGAGCTGATATCCCACGTACCCCGCGACGCCGAGCAACATCACCGCCGCCACGTTGCCGATCCGATTCATCATGGATGCGTTCCTTCGTGTGTGCG
>CBDUNP010000258.1:0-5053 GCA_965368605.1 uncultured bacterium
CACGGCGTCGCCAGCGCGACCGCCGCGGCGTTCCTGGGTTTGGAGTGCGACGTCTTCATGGGCACCGAAGACATCCGCCGACAGCAGCCCAACGTCAAACGCATGAAGCTGCTGGGCACCAACGTCGTCCCGGTCGACTCCGGCTCGTGCACGCTCAAGGACGCGACCAACGCCGCCATGCGCGACTGGATGGCGACCAGCGAAGACACCCACTACATCATCGGCTCGGTCGTCGGGCCGCACCCGTTCCCCATGATCGTCCGCGACTTCCAGTCCGTCATCGGCAAGGAGGCCCGCGCCCAGTCGCTGGACCAGATCGGCCGACTGCCGGACCACATCGTCGCCTGTGTCGGCGGCGGGTCGAACGCGGCGGGCATCTTCTATCCGTTCATCGCGGACGCCTCTGTGAAGATGACCGGCGTCGAGGCCGGCGGCCGCAGCAACCAGTTCGGCCAACACGCCGCACCCCTGACCTACGGCTCCCCCGGCGTCCTGCACGGCAGCCGCTCCTACGTCATGCAGGACCCCGACGGCCAGACCGCCCCCGTCCACTCCATCTCCGCAGGCCTGGACTACCCCGGCGTCGGCCCCGAACATTCCTACTGGCACGACACCGGCCGAGTCACCTACACCGACTGCACCGACGCCGACGCCCTCAACGCTTTCACACTCATCACCAAAACCGAAGGCATCATCCCGGCCCTGGAAAGCTCCCACGCCATCGCCCACGCGCTGAAACTCGCCAAGGAGCTGCCCAGCGATCAGGTCGTGATGGTGAACGTTTCGGGACGTGGGGATAAGGATTTGGATGAGGCGATACGCTTGCTGGGTACTATACTTTAGTATTCATCACTAGCACTAAGCCAATTACCTAGCATTAATTATCTGCACTTCTCATGACCTCAGAATACCAAACAATTATAGTTGAAACATATCTCTGCAAACCGCAATCATGCAAACACGGCCAAGTCCATGTCCGGCCCATTAAAGGCCAACCATTTCCCACAACCATGGACGTTGAATGCACCAAATCCATAAAAAAATTTAACTTAGTCGGCAAACGATACAAGATGCGAGTAAAATTTAAATGCCGATCAAATGGCAATCCTCATCTATACTCCCCATATTCATGGGCCCCTGAGGCTTTATAACACCCTACACTATCCCACATGCTGTTAAGTATGAGGCTTTACCTATGAGTAAATTGTCCGAGGAAGATAAAAAGTCTTTTCCACATATGTTTTATCCGTCAACAAAATTTGCCGAGGCAGTCTACCTATTGGCAACAGGACCAGGTGATGTAAGGTCTCGACTTCGGTTTGCATACAATGAGTTTCACCCCGTT
This sequence comes from uncultured bacterium, assembly GCA_965368605.1. Classification (GTDB taxonomy): domain Bacteria; phylum Planctomycetota; class Phycisphaerae; order Phycisphaerales; family Phycisphaeraceae; genus JAJRRS01. The sequence continues at coordinate 1,346 of CBDUNP010000258.1, forward strand.
CGCTACGATCTTTTGCCTATAGAACTTCAAGAAGACTACAAATGGATCTGCCATGAATTAACCAAGCGCGAAGAGAATTATAGTGGACAAGGCAGATTAGATGCCACACTATCCCGTATGCAGAACAGGACGGGGTCTAAAATTGCAAAAAGAATTTACAAACTGCATCTCGATATTGAGTCTATCATCTCACCTTACTAGGCAGCACGGGTTGTAATGGCGGCAACCTATATAAATCGAATAGGATAATACCTGCAGAGGGTGCTCGTAAGCAGCTTGACACATTGTTCGGTATTTGTTAGAGTGCTGCTGGTTACTCGAGTCTGACTGTGATCCTAATTATAAGGACATATGAATGCCGGATGACAACCAAACAACTCAGAACAGTCCGAAGCCTCCGCCGCCAACAGGTAACACAGGAACCCGTAGTGAAACAGGCTGCCCTAAACCGCCACCACCTACTGGCAATAAAGGCACCGCGGGCGATCCAAGCATCAAGCCACGGTTATGAATAACCGTGAGGCTTGGTCAATTGTTGAAGAAGCAACAGGCACACTGTCAAAAAATGCTCGCACCTTGGGTTTTGTAGCGGGTACGGCATGCTGGGTGTTTCGTGCGCCTGACAACAAGCTGCCCGCATTATTAGTTCTAAGCCTTGGGTGCGTCGTCACATTTTTCTTGTTTGATATGCTCCAGTACCTATACCCTGTATTACGACTACGGCCGTGGATAAGAGCTACGGAAATATCGCATTGGGAAAAGAGAAAAAATCTTGATGGCGGCGCATATGATTTGCCTGGTGATCATGATCGCTGGACGTTTATCTCTTGGTGCATCAAATTATTATTCTTACTGTTAGCCTGGATATTTATTGTCCTATATGTCGCAAAAGTTACTTTTTAAATCCAGATTGCAATGTGCTCACCTCATATAAAATTCCCTATGATCAGCCACATCTTGGTAGCACTATTGACCGTTCTCAGCTATACAGCAAGTAGGGTGGGTGGAGCGTAGCGATACCCACCGGTTGATGATCCGCTCGCGCGGCGATGGGTCATGCTTCGCTAACCCACACTACGACTAGATTCTTCATCCGCGTTCATCCCCTTGATTCCTGTTTCACCACTACTCGTATGACCCCATCTAAACCCCCAACCACCTCCCACAAGAAAACCCGCCACATCGCGTTGGCCGTCTCGGTCGGGCTGTTTGTAATTTCGTTGTGCCTGCCGGTCTTTTTTCGGGATGACGGGGTGCGTACCGGGGCTGGGGGGTTGGCGTTGCTGGTGGGGTGGATGACGTTTCACCCGGCGTGGCTGGCGAACCCGTGCTGGATCGCGGGGGTGGTGCTGTTGCTGTTGAAGCGTCGGCTGGCGGCGGTCATCTTCGCGGCCCTGGCGGTGGTGCTGGCGCTGAGTTCTTTTACGCTGATCGGGGCCAAGCTATGGAACGGCGATCAGGCGGTCAGCGCGTTGAGCTTCGGGTTCTACGTCTGGCTGGCCGCCCTGCTCACGCTCGCTGGGGACAGCCTGTACGCGATCACCCGGCCCGGCCCCCCGCAGGCTTAATCTGATCCTCCCCGGTAAGACGCTGTGGGTGTGCTGACCGTATTGATGGGTGCGTGGAGCGGTGCATGAGGCGGTCGACCGGGACAGGGGCGAAGTTAACTTAGGCGAAGCGGTGAAGGCCGGGAAGGCCGTCAGCGGATTAAGCGGGCCGATCGGGGGGGAACCTGGTTTTGATACCCCTATTGCCCAGCGGCGTGGGTTATAATGTGACCGGGGCATGCTTGCGTGTTCCTATATCGCTGTCGCCCGCCGTTGCCAGATAGGACGCTGACGGATTGGTGGCTTAGTCTTTATCTGTCACGGGAGTTTGACCCATGATTGCCGTCACCCGCCTGGGCCGCTGCGTTGTGCCTGCATGCGCCGCGTCGCTTCTGACGGCTGCCCACGCCATCGCCCAGCCCATGTTCACCGACCAGACCGCGTCCGTCATGGGGGTGGTGAATTTCAATTCACGCAGCGCGTCGATGGCGGACATCGACGACGACGGCGACCTGGACCTGTTATTTCTAGTCGGGTCGGGCTCGCAGAAGCTGTACCGCAACAACATGATCGGCGACGGGACGCTGACGTTTACCAACATCTCCGGCGATCTGGCGTCGGGGCTGAGCACGTCTGCCTGGAGCGCGGCGTGGGGCGATTACGACGGGGACGGGCGAGTCGATGTCTTTATGGGCCAGAGCAATATCACGGGGGACGGCGACCTGTTGAAGAACAACGGCGCGTCCGGGTTCAGCAATGAAAGTGTGGCGACCGGGCTGAACGATGGGGGCTTCCATCAGAACGTCGCCTGGGCGGACATCGACAACGACCGGGACCTGGACCTGCTGATCGGGATGGAAGGCCCGGAGAAGCACGAGATCTACCTGCAGGGCCCCGGGAACACGTTTACGCCGGTCGGCGCGGCGGTCGGGTTTCAGGCGCCTCAGGGGTTCCGATCCTACGGCATGGCGATCGGAGACACCGACGGCGACGGCGACCTGGATGTCTACATCGCCACCTGCCACGGCGGCAACAACTTCCGCAACAACTTCTACGAGAACCAGCTGGCGCAGACGGGGACGCTGAGCTTTATCGATATCGCTGACACCAACGGTACGCAGTTCATGCAGAACAGCTGGGGCTCGGAGTTTCACGACCTGGACGACGACGGGGACCTGGACCTTTTCATGGTCGGGACCGATGGCGAGCCCAGCAAGATCTTCCGCAACGACGGCGAGAACCAGTTCACCGACATCGATACCGTCACCGGGCAGCCGCTGTTGACGGACACCGGCGGGTCGCTGCACGGCGGCAGGCCGATCGATTACGACAACGACGGCGACCTGGACCTGTTCTTCCACGACGCCAAGGCTCAGAACGGCAGCGACCAGGCACGCAAGCTCTACCGCAACGATGGCAACTGGCTGTTCACCGATGTCACCGCGGCTCAGGGGCTCGCCGACAGCAACGAGGGGTCGCACGACAGTGTCTGGGGCGACCTGGACCTGGACGGCGATCTGGACCTGGTGGCCACGACCGATAGCGGCGGCCTTGAGCAGATCTTTATCAGCGACGCCGAGACGAACGGCAACCACTGGCTGTATGTGGAGCTGGCTGGGCCGACGGACAACACGACGGGCATCGGCGCGGCGCTCTATGCGACGATCCACGCGGGCACGCCCGACGAGCGCACGCTGCGTCGGGATGCCAACACCAACGCGGGTACGTTTAACCAGAGCGATCTGCCGGTACACTTTGGGCTGGGCAACGCCACGATCATCGACAACCTGCGTATCGTCTGGCGTGACGGCCGGCAGCAGCAACTGTTCGACGTCGCGGTTGACCAGTACCTCAACATTGACATCGCCGACCTCATCGTCGGCGACCTCAACGGCGACGGGTTCGTCGGCATCGACGATCTGAATATCGTGCTGAGTAACTGGAACCAGAACGTCCCCCCGGGCAACGTATTGGCCGACCCGTCCGGCGATGGGTTTGTCGGCATCGACGACCTGAATACCGTCTTGAGCAACTGGAACGCCGGCACACCGCCGAGCTCAACATCCAACATCCCAGAGCCGGCCACGCTTGGCCTGATGCTGGGTATTGCGATGCCCCTTCTGGCGGCAAACCGCAGACGATATCAACGCCAGGGCTAAAC
>CBDUNP010000259.1:0-5029 GCA_965368605.1 uncultured bacterium
CGCCGCTATTGGCGTCCATACGGCAGCGGATACATTGGAAAGATTCACAGTGTTGTTTACTTCGTCGTGACATAAGCATTCGGGTCCGTTTGGCCAAACGGGCGCAGCGGTCGCGCACGGGTTTGGCCGACGTTGAGTTGGGGCGTTGGATAACGATGCAGTGTGGTAATCACACGCAACCGTGGCCCGACGATCGAAATCGACGTAAGCGAGGCGTTACCCGACGACCCCAAGGGTCGTTCTAGGGAATCCGGGATGTTGGGTTTCAGCCTAACCGCCGGTCTGCATCGGAGACGTTGGCGCAGGACAGCCCCGCTTCAACATAGAAGTGGGTTGCGGTTCAGGCTGTTTAGAGGGTCGCGGCCATTCGGTTTGCCCTTTCGATCAAGGCTTGAGTACTTGGGCAGGATAAGCGTCGGCCGGGCCTGCGTCAAGGGTTATTGTGGCGTTGTGGCTGTTTTTCTAACGTTCTCCCAACACAAGTTTAGTTGTTTTCTTACACGCCTGTCACGTTTCGTAAACACGGCGTCGCCAGAATGCTCCGCATACCTGCAGCGGTGAGGCTTTTCACGACGAGGGGCGGCCGTTCGCGGAAGGAGTCAAGCATGAGTATTCGTAGATTGTCGATGGGATGTGTGTTATTGGGCGGGGTCGTTCTGACTGCGGGTCAGGCGGACGCCGCTGGCGAGTTAATTATTAATGAATATAACGGGGTCGGTGAAGCCAAGTTTCTGGAGCACGACCTTCAGAAGCCTTGGGAGGGCCAGGACTCATATTTCGGGCGTATCCAGGGCAACGGCGGGAACTGGATCGAGCTGGTCGTCACCGAAGACCATCTGGATATCCGAGGATGGACACTCGAGTGGATGAACGTGGACCCGGACTCGGGCGTCGTGACGTTTTCTAATGACGCACGTTGGTCCGATCTTCGTGCCGGCACGATCATCACGATCATCGAGTCGGTTGATGACCTGGTGCCGGAGGTCGCGAACCTTCAAGACACCGACTTCAACAACACCGTCGATACGATCGGCACACCATTTAATATTGATACGGACTTCAGCTTCGACCCCGGGGCCGGTGACTGGTGGGTCAACGCCTGGCTCAGCGACGCCTCGTTATTTACAACCGGCTCGTTCAAGGTCGATAACGACGACTGGGAAGGCACGATCAAGGACGACCTGGGCACGGTAGTCCAGGGCCCGATCGGTGAGGGCTTGCCAACCTGGAGTGGCGGCGGGATCAACAGCCAGGAAATCGCTCGGCTCGAGCTGAACCCCTCCAACGCCGCGATGCCATTCAACTACGACGACGCCGACAATAGCAGCTTCGGCGCTCCCAATGACTGGGATGATCAATCTTTCGTCCAGGACTTCAGTGCTCTGCGTAGCTGGTACTCGGCCGCATTGGCCGGCGACCTGGACGGCGACGGTTTTGTCGGGATCGATGACCTGAACCTGGTGCTTGCCAACTGGAACCAGAGTGTTCCTTCGGGCGATCCACTGGCCGATCCAAGCGGTGACGGTTTCGTCGGGATCGATGATCTGAATGAGGTGCTGGGCAATTGGAACGCCGGGACGCCTCCGACGGCCGGGGCCGTAGTGCCTGAGCCCGCCAGTGTATTGCTTGTTGCGATCAGTGGCTCCGCGCTACTCAGGCGTCGGGGCTGATCGCTAAGGACTATTTTTAGGCCGGCACTTGGCGTGTCGGCGATGACACATGGATGTCTACTAACCGAGGAGTGAGAAGATGAATCGCATGATGAAGTTGATGCTACCTGCTGTCGCGACTGTTGGTCTGCTTGCCACCACCGCATCTGCCAACCCACAGATCACCGAGGTCTGGACCGGCCTCAGTGGTGAGGACGGCACGGCCGACTGGTTTGAAATTACTAACTTCGGCCCCGGATCGATCGATACCGGCGACTACGTCTGGGACGATAGCAGCCCGACCTTCGCCGGTGCATCAGCGATTGACAGCTTCATCCTCGCCCCGGGCGAATCGGCCGTATTCCTGGCCGATACCGGTGCGGCGGATGACGTGACCTATGCAAACGCGTTGGATGAGTTCCTGGCAATCTGGGGCGCTGTCGCCAACGTGGGATACGCCGACGGTCCCGGCCTGGGGCAGGGTGGCGACGAGGTTAATCTGTTCGACGCGGGCGGAACGATTGTCGATACAGTCGCCTACACCTCCAGCGGCGACCTGGCAACGTTCGATGATTCGGACGGCGACGGTGTCGCACCATTGAGTGTGCTCGGCGTTAACGGCGCATATGAATCGGCCGCGTTCTTTAACGACAACCTGGGCCTGCCCAACGATTCGGCGACACTGATCGGTTCGCCCGGCATCGTGCCAGAGCCCGCTTCGCTGGCGTTGGCTGCCCTGGGGGGTCTGGCCTTGCTTAGCCGCCGTGGGTGAGTTTACGCCACGGTTATAGATAGAACGGAGGGGAGACGGCGGGGCTTTTTATGGTTAGCCCCGCCGTCTTTCGCTTGATAAACGCTTATAAGTCAACTGGGGTGTTGCACGACATGGCTAGAAGACATTTGTTTGGTTTCACGTTGATCGAGTTGCTGGTGGTGATCTCTATTATCGCGCTGCTCGTGGGCATCCTCCTTCCCGCGCTCGGGTCGGCCAGGCGATCGGCCCAGGCGCTGGTCAGCCTGTCCAACGTCCGCCAATGGGGGGTCGCCAACTCCGCGTTCACCACCGAACACGACGGGTTGATCGCCAAAGACGGCGTGGATGCGACAGGTAAAAATTTTGTTGACGATGAGTGGTGGCCTAACGCGCTGGCACCCTACGTCGGCTATCCTCCCTACGCGGAGATGGAGAACACGCCCCTGCCCGGTGACGGCACCATCTTTGTCGATGACAGCGCCGAGATAAGCGAGGATGTCATCGCCAACAATGGTTACTTCACGTTCTTCTACCCGGACAAAGCGACGTTCTATTTCAATTACGTCATGAATTCCAAGCTCACCGACAGCCTCCCGGGTGCCGATCTGGATACGGGCGACCCTTCCAAGCTCGTCCGCATCAATGAGAGCCAGATCCGCAATACGTCGCGCACGGTCATGATGCTTGAGATGCGTTCGATCAATAGCGAAATCTCTGAAGACGACCCGTTTTATGACGGTAAATCCAACCACCTGGCCCGGAGCAAGGCCAACTGGAAGCGAGTCGCCAACCGCCACAGCAACGGCGGGCACTACCTCTTTGCCGACGGGCACGGGGCCCGTGTCGAATACGAAGTCGCCACCACCAATAAGCAGGGCACACGGAACCCCGATGAACCAAACGGCGATTGGAACACAGACGCCCTCACCTGGAACCCTCTTGGCCCGGCGCTTGATTGATGAAACACTTTTATTACAGCGTGACATGGTTAAGTTTGTTTGTGTTGACCGGGTTGGCTGCTGCCCAGGCGGTATCGCCTGAGGGGGTGGCAATTGAGCCCGCAACGCGGTCGATCGAGGTCACGCCCCTGGGGGTGATCGACGTGCCGGGCTATGCCTGCGAGATCATCGCGTACTGCGAATCGGAGCGCGTGCTGGTGGTGACGGATTCGCACTGGAAGACGCTGGACGTGTTCCGTGTGGCGTCCTTGGACCCGCCGATGCTGGAAGCGGTTGATTTCGATGACGAGACGCCCTGGGCCGCGGAGGGGATCGGCCTGGTGCGTGAGCCGACGAGCGTGGCGGTGCATCCAACGCACCCGGTCGCGCTGGTGACGGTGATCGGCAGAAGGCCCGGCGATCCTGGGACGGTGTTTGGGTTTGACCTGCGTGAAAAATCTTTGGGCCGGATGGTGTTAAGGCAGCCGGTGGGGGCGCACCCGGACAGCATCGCGATCTCACCAGACGGCCGGTACGCGGTCGTCGCCTGCGAGGCCGAGCGCGATCCGGACGCGCCCGGCGCTGTGTGGGCGATCGACTTAGCAGAGCTGACCGCGGATCGCTTGGCGCGTGACGGCACGTTGCCCGCGTGGGAAGTGCCCGGGCTGAAGGAGCGTCTGCGGACCCCGTTGAGTGAGATTGAGCCGGAGTATGTGGCATTTGATCCGCAATCTCGTTTCGCGGTGATTAGTTGTCAGGAAAACAATCTGGTTTTGACACTCGATCTGCGTGGTGACAAGCCGACATTTGGCGAGCCGATCTACCTGTCGATGGGTGCCGAGCCGGACGGAGTATCGGTGTTAGATAACGTGATCGGCCCCGACGGGCGGGTGGGATGCCTGATCGGTGTGGCCGAAGAGGGGAAACTGGGGAAGTTCGGGCAGGTGTTCGGGCACAGCCTGTCGTTTCACTGGCTGGACCCTGAGGATATCCAGACAGCGACGCAGACGGTGACCCGGGTTGACGTTCGTCCGTTGTCGAACCCGGACCGACCTGACGCCCGACGCGACCCCGAAGCGATTGCATTGACGCATTACGGCGGTCGACCGATCGCCGTGGCGACAACAGAGCGTGGCGATTACCTGATGGTCCTTGACCTCAACGATATCGCGAACCCCGCACTGATCGCCCGTCACAAGATCGGGGACCGTCCCGAGGGGTTGATCCTGGTTCCAAACGGCGAAGACCTGATCGCCGTGACCGGGGACGAGGGCGGGTACGGTCCCGGGACGGTGAGTTTCGTCCGGCTGCGGGCGATGCCCTGACGCCCCTTGCCCAGCTTCTTCTAATATAGATACGGGAGGTGACACCCGACGGATAGATTCGGTATCCTTTGCGTCAATCAAAGGTTCTTTGTCTTTCCATGAGGTTGCCATGCCCGCTACCGCCGCCCCCACCCGCCAGTTTGTCCCCGCCGACCTTGACCCCTCCGACTGGAGCCAGCTCGAGCCGATGTATCAGGCGCTGCTGGACCGGTCGATCGAAACGATCGAGGCGTTGGGGCAGTGGCTGTCGGATTTCTCCGAGTTGTCATCCGTGGTGTCGGAGTATGGTTCGCGAAAGAATATCGACTCGGCCTGCCACACGGACGACCCGGAGATTGAGAAGGCGTTCCTGCACTTCGTCGA
>CBDUNP010000260.1:0-5022 GCA_965368605.1 uncultured bacterium
AGTGACGACGGCACCGCACTGAACTGAGCCGAACACGAGGGCGGAGATTACACCCACATGAACACCAGCAACGACGCATCCCAAGGCGGCAACGCGCTGATCGTCGGCTGTGGATACCTCGGCACACGGCTCGCGCAGTATCTCACCGCCCAAGGCGTCACCGTCTTCGGCACGACCCGACACGAACACAAAGCCAAACAACTTGCCACCCTTGGCATCCGCCCCCTGCTGTTGTCTGTGACCCAGCCGCTGACCTACGCCTCGTTGAGCCCCGCGCTCGCCGCCGACCCGCTGGATGTCTATTACATGATCCCCCCCGGCCGGCTCGACGGCTCGCCGTCCACGCGACAAACCGTCCTCGGCGGCACCGCACACATGGTCAAGGCTCTGAAAGACGCGCCCGTCCACCGAGCGATCTATATCTCATCCACCGCCGTCTACGGGCAGTCCAACGGCGAACAGGTCTCCGCCGACTCACCCGCAAAACCCAACAGCGAACGCGCTCAACTCATGCTCCAGGGCGAACAGCTCTGGCTCGACGCCGGCAAACCGTTCCACGTGCTGCGACTCGCCGGCCTCTACGGCCCGGGGCGGATCATCGGCCTCAAAGCCGTCCGCGAACAGGCCCCGCTGATCGGCGATCCCAACGCGCTGTTGAACCTCATCCACGTCGATGACGCGGCTTCTTTGTTGATCGCGATGACCACCGGGCCATCCCCCGGCCAAGTCGAACTCGGCTCCGACGGAACCCCCACCCCCCGGATCGACTACTACACCCATCTGGCTGAACGCATCGGCGTCCCGGCCCCCGTCCCGATGGACCCCCAGCTCGCCGCGATCCAGCTTGGGCTGAACCCGCAGCGTCTCGCACGCTCATCTTCCAAAGCTCTGGACAACGGCCCCACACGCCGACGCACCGGCTGGCAGCCGATCTACACCGACTACCGAGCCAGCCTGAACGCCCTGCTCAACAAAAACAACCAGCCCCAGCCAGAGCCCGCGCCCCGGACCTGCTAAACTTCCCTCACATGACTGAGAGAGAGCTATTTAACTTAACCAGTGACCCCGCCGAGACATCCAAGGACAACGGCGTGCCGGCGTCCCACGCCCCCGCATCCGAGGCCGGGGCTGACTCCCAAGGGGCGATGACTTCCGGGGGGGGCGACCCGCTGCTGGACGACCTGACCCCGCCGCAGCGCGAAGCGGTCACCCACGTCGATGGCCCGATGCTCGTCATCGCAGGGCCGGGCTCCGGCAAGACCCGTGTCATCACCCGCCGCGTCGCCCATCTGATCACCCGCGTCGGGATCCCCCCCTGGAACATCCTGGCGATCACCTTCACCAACAAGGCCGCCGGCGAGATGCACCAACGCACCGCCGACCTGCTCACCGAACGCCAGGCACGCGCCCTGACCGTCTGCACGTTCCACAGCCTCTGCGCCCGCATCCTCCGGCAATACGCCGAACGCCTGGGCCTGCCACCGGGCTACTCCATCTACGACACCTCCGACCAGAAGCGTGCGATCAAGCAGGCACTGAACGACCTGGAGATCAACACCAAGAACTTCCCGCCCGGCGGCGTCCTCAGCTCGATCAGCAACTCCAAGAACGAGCTGGTCGATGCCGAGGCCTACGCCGAGCTCGCCGGCGACTTCTACAGCCGTACCATCGCCAAGATCTACACCAAGTACGCCCAGATCCTCGACCGCAACAACGCTCTGGACTTCGACGACCTGCTCCTGAAAACCGTCAACCTGCTCCGCGAGCACCCCGACGTCCTTAAAGAGCTTCAGGACAAGTACCAGTACGTGATGATCGACGAGTATCAGGACACCAACCACGCCCAGTTCATGATCGCCAACGCGCTGGCCAACCGCCACAAGAACCTCTGCGCCACCGGCGACCCCGACCAGTCCATCTACGGCTGGCGCGGCGCGAACATCAAGAACATCCTCGACTTCGAGACCCACAACCCAAACGCCAGAGTTGTCCGCCTCGAACAGAACTACCGCTCGACCAAGCGCATCCTCGCGCTCGCAGACGGGCTGATCCAGAACAACGCCAAGCGCAAGCACAAAGACCTCTGGACCGACAACGTCCAGGGCGAACCCGTCCAGGTCGTTACCTGCCGGGACGAGCGTCACGAGGCCAACTGGGTCGTCGAGCAGTTCCGTCAGCTCCACGACGACGAGAAGGTCGCGTGGGGCCAGATGGCGGTCTTCTACCGCATCAACAGCCTCAGCCGCGTGATGGAAGACGCCCTGCGCGACGCCGGCATCCCCTACCAGATCGCGCGCGGCACCGCGTTCTACGAGCGCGCCGAGATCAAGAACGCCGTGGCCTACCTGCGCTGCGTCGTCAACCCCGCCGACGAGGTCAGCCTCCTTCGCATCATCAACACCCCCACGCGCGGCATCAGCGATAAGACTGTCAAGGCCATGCAGGCCTACGCGCTGGCGAACAACGTCTCGATCGACACGCTGCTGGGTGATCCGCTCAAGCTCACCGCGGTCAACGCCCGGGCCCAGAACGCGCTTGCCAAGTTTGGCAAACTTCTGGATACCTGGCGTCACGCCGCGGGCTTCGGCCCCGAGGAGCCGACCGTCGTCAACGACCCGGTCACCGCGCTCTCCCTGCGCGGCTTCGTCGAAGACATGCTCCGACAGTCCGGCCTGGAAGACGCCTGCCGAAACGACAAGTCCGATCCCGACCACGAACGCCTGGCGAACCTCGGTGAACTGGTCAGCAGTGCCCAACAGTTCGAGCAGGACTTCGAGCTGGAGTTAGAACTGGACGGCGGCGAACACACCCCGTCACTAAGCGAGAAACTGCTCGCCTTCCTCGAACGCATCAGCCTGGTCAGCGATGTTGATGCCGTGGACCCCGACCAGGGCGCGGTCACATTGATGACGCTCCACGCCGCCAAGGGGCTGGAGTACCCGACCGTCGCCATGATCGGCGTCGAAGACGGGCTGCTCCCCCACGACCGCGCCAACGCCAACGACCAGGAGCTCGAAGAGGAACGCCGGCTCTGCTTCGTCGGTGTCACCCGAGCCATGCAGACGCTCTACCTCACCCACGCCCGTTACCGCACGGTCTTCGGCCAGTCCAACGTCACCATCCCCAGCCGATTCTTCCGCGAGATGCCCGAGGACTGCATCACCGAGATCGACGCCTGCGACGACGACACCGACGACCTGGCCGACAGCCTCACCCAACGCTCCCTCGCCGGTCGTGAAGCCGCGCTGTATCCCAAGGGCTCGCTTGTCCGCCACCCGCAGTTCGGGCTCGGCCGGGTCATCGACATCCACCCCTCCGGCTCACACACCCGCGCCCGCATCGCATTCAACACCGCCGGCACCAAAACCCTCATCCTCCAATACGCCCGACTGGAACGTGTTGAATAACCTCTACGTTTAACGTGGGAGCTTGCTCCCGCATGACGGAGTAAACTCCGTCTCTAAACTTCACTGAATATGTCTCATACGAAGATAAAAATCTGCGGCATCCGCGAACCCGAGCACGCCCGGGCCGCTATCGAATCCGGCACCGACTACCTCGGATTGGTATTCGCCAAAGGATCGCCCCGCCAACTGGAAATCGCCGAGGCACGCACCCTCGTCGCCGAGATATGCCTGATCTCTCAGACCGTCGAGCCGGTGGCTTTATTCTCAAATCAACCCGTCGAGTTCATCCGCGAGGCGTTGGATAACGCCGACTTCCGCATCGTCCAGCTTCACGGCGACGAGGACCGCGATTTCGTAGAATCCCTCGACGACGTCAAGGTTTTCAAGGCCGTCCCCTTCGATACTGAGAAAATCGACGCCTGGCGCAACCCCCCAGCCAACGTCGCCGCCCTCCTGATCGACGCCCCGACCCGCCCCGGCGAACTCACCGGCGGCACCGGCCGAGCATTCGACTGGGACGCCCTGGCACAGCTGGACACATCCGGCTTGCCCCCCATCATCGTCGCCGGCGGGCTGACCCCCGACAACGTCGCCCAGGCCGTCCGCACCCTCCGCCCATTCGCCGTGGATACCTCCTCAGGCGTCGAGTCCTCCCGCGGTGTCAAAGACCCCGAACTCATCCGCGCCTTCTGCAATGCGGTACACTCTGCCGATACAGATTAAACCCGACAACCTAAACCCCATACCCTACACCCAAGCTTATGAAACGTGTTCTCTCAGGCATCCAACCCTCCGGCCAACTGCACATCGGCAACTACGCAGGGGCCATCAAGCAGTTCGTTGACATGCAGGCCGACCACGAGATGTTCGTCTTCGTCGCCTCGTACCACGCGCTGACCTCGACGCGTGACCCCGACGAGCTGCGCAAAAACATCCGTCAGATCGTCACCGACTACCTCGCCTTCGGACTGGACCCCGCCGCGCACCCCAACACACACATCTACCTGCAACAAGACGTCCCGCAGGTCACCGAACTCGCCTGGCTGCTCTCGTGCGTCTGCCCCAAGAGTCAAATGGATAAGGCCACGACCTACAAAGACAAGGTCGCCCGCGGCCTGAGTGCCTCGGTCGGGCTCTACACCTACCCGATCCTCCAGGCCGCCGACATCCTCAGCGTCAACCCCGACCTCGTGCCCGTCGGCAAGGACCAGGTCCAGCACATCGAGATCACCCGCGACCTCGCACAGAAGTTCAACAACGCCTACGGCGACGTCTTCAAGATCCCCGCCTACAAGCTCCGCGACGACGCCGAAGTGTTGCCCGGCGTGGACGGCCAGAAGATGAGCAAGTCCTACGGCAACGATATCGACCCCTTCATGGATGAAAAGCCCCTGCGCAAACGCATCATGAAGATCACCACCGACTCCACCCCCGTCGAGGAATCCAAAGAACCCGACACCTGCACCGTCTTCCAGATCTTCCGGGGCCTTGCCGGCCGAGACGACCCACGCACCCTCGAACTCGCCGACCGTTACCGCGCCCCCGGGATGGGCTATGGGCATGCGAAACAGGCCCTGTTCGAACTCATCATGGACCACTTCGCCGACGCAAGAAA
>CBDUNP010000261.1:0-4991 GCA_965368605.1 uncultured bacterium
GAGAGATACATATGTACCGGTTAGTGAAGTCCTATAACGATCGGTTCGGCCCGCTTAGGCCGTGATCCGGGAAGGGGGGGGCGGTCAGGCAAGGCTAAGCCGGAGGATCACCTCGCCCTCATCGACCTCACCGGTGGGCTTGAAACCAAGCTTCTCATAGAAGGGCCCCGGGCAACCTTCACCCGGGACATAGGACGTGTCCAGGTATGCTGCACCGGGCAGCGTCTTGACGTGTTGGATAACCGCATCGATCGCGGCTCGGCCGTACCCCTTGCCCTGGTGTTCGGCAGCGATCATGAAACGCCAGAGAAAGTACGACGCCCGGCCGTCCGTGGCTTCGGGGTGGTCGGGCCCGGTCAGGTCAAGCATCAGAAAACCAACCGGCTCATCCGCCATATAGATCGCCCGCGGCCAGGCCCGGTCCTGCGTGACATACGCTTCGGCCAGCGAGTTCGAGTTGGTCGCGACAAACCGGGCCTGCTCGGGGTGGACCGCCAGTCTCACCACTCGTCCGACGTTGTCCCTTGTGACTTCACGCAACTCGACGTGTGTGCCCGCCATGACGTGTGTACCCGATAAAGGAATCTATCCCAGCACCACCAGATTGTCCTTGTGGATCACCTCGTCATACGCCGCGTTGCCCAGCAGCTTCTGGAACTGACTGGAGCGCTTGCCCATGATCAGGCGGAGCTCTTCGGCGCTGTAGTTCGTCAGCCCCCGTGCCAGCTCCTTGCCGGTCTCGGAACGGACCAGCAGCACGTCGCCGCGATCGAAACGCCCGGTGATCTGTGTGACCCCGCTGGCCAGCAGGCTTTTGTGTTTGTCACAGATCGCTTTGCTGGCCCCGTCGTCGATGCCGATCGTCCCGGAGGGGCGGGCCGTCAGCGCGATCCACCTTTGTCGGCTGTCCATCTTCCGGCCGGCGGGCAGGCACACCGTCCCCAGCCGCTCACCCGCAAGCACGCGCGTCACCACGTTTTCCTCAAACCCCGACGCGATCACCGATACCTCCCCGGCGTCCATCACCAGCTTCGCGGCCTCCAGCTTCGTGCTCATCCCGCCCTTGCCCCACTTGCTGGAGCCGGCCCGCGTCAGCCCCTGATAGACCGACATGTCATCGATCAGGTCGATCAGCTTCCCATCCTCATCCAGCAATCCATCCACCGCGGTCAGCAGCAGCAGGGCGTCGGCACGCAGCGCGTTCGCCGTCATCGCCGCCAGCAGGTCGTTGTCGCCGAAGCGCAGCTCATCCACCGCGACCGCGTCGTTTTCATTCAAGATCGGCACGCTGCCCAGCTCGTGCAGCTTGTTCACGCAGTTGCGGATGTTCAAAAAACGCACCCGGTCATCGAAGTCCGTCCGCGTCAGCACGACCTGCCCGACCGACAGCTTGTATCGGCTGAAGGCCTTGTGCCACTCGGTCATCAACTGCCGTTGGCCGATCGCCGCGACGGCCTGCAGCTCCGCCAGGTCGGTGGGGCGTTTGTCGATCTTCAAGGACACACACCCTGCGCCCACCGCGCCGCTGCTGACCAGCGTCACCCGCCGCCCGTCCTTGCGGAGCTGCGCGACCTGTTTGGCGATCTGGCGGATAAACGCCGAATCCAGGCTCGGCGTGTCCCCGTTCTCACAGGTCAGCAACTGCGTGCCGATCTTCACGACCACATTCTTCGCAGCGGTCAGCACGGTCTGTCGTAGTTCGGTAGAGGGCATAGGGCGGGGTTCGGGGTTCAGGGGCTTGGGGACAGCAGGGACATCAAGTATCAGATTGTATCAGTTCTTTGATAGCCGCCATCTTACAGATGGCGGGCGTAGGGCCTTGCATGTGGTGGAAGTCAGATCAGGATAGTAACTGCAACAGAAGCTCCGCGTGCCGCTCCGTCGCCCCCTGGCGTGACAGGATAACCTCACGCCCGGACT
The DNA here is from genome assembly GCA_965368605.1 of uncultured bacterium. Classification (GTDB taxonomy): domain Bacteria; phylum Planctomycetota; class Phycisphaerae; order Phycisphaerales; family Phycisphaeraceae; genus JAJRRS01. The sequence continues at coordinate 1,921 of CBDUNP010000261.1, forward strand.
TAGCCAGTTCCGCCCGCTGATCGGGATCATTTAATAATTCGCGTACCGTCTCGCCCGGCCGACTCGTGACCACGATCCCGCCACCCATCGACAAGGCCTTGACGGCGTCCGCAAAGTTGTGGACGTCAGGCCCGATGATCGTTGGCTTACCCAGCGCGACCGGCTCGATCGGGTCCGACCCGCCCCAGCCGTTAAAACTCCGCCCGACGATCGCGATGTCTGCCAGGCTGTACGCCTTGCCAAGCTCGCCCATCGTGTCCAGCAGGAACAACCGCCTGCCCGGATCGCCCTCACCAGGTTTCGTGCGACGCACCATTTCACTAGACAGCGCCGCGACTTCATCAAACCGTTCGGGCTTGCGTGGCACCAGCATCAGCTGCACATCCGCCGGGCAGGTGTCGATCAGCATCTTCTCTTCGTCCGTCCCGGTCGAGCCCGCCACGATCAGCGGTTTGTTTCGGTCGATCCCCATCTCGGCTGCCAGTTCATCCGCGCCGTCGACCTCATCCATGATCTTCGCCGTGTCCCACTTCATCGTGTCCAGCACCTGCACGCGCTGCTTAGGCACGCCCATGGCGACGAAGCGGTCGGCGTAATCGTCCGTCTGCGCCGCCACCGCGGACAGGGAGCCGAACATCCCGGACAGCAGCCCGCGGAACCGGTGGTAGCCCTTGAAGCTCCGCTCGCTGAGTCGGCCGTTGATGACGGCGACCGGGATGTCCCGCTTGACGCACGCCTGCATGAAGTTCGGCCAGACCTCCAGTTCCGTCAGCGCGACCGCGTCGGGCTGAATCGCATGCAAAAACCGACCCACCGCGCCGCTGAAATCAAACGGGTACCGCACGACCTCGTGCTTATCGGCATACAGCTTCGTCGCCCGGGTGATGCCGGTGTTCGTCGTCGAGCAGATCACGATGCGCAGCTGGGGCTGGGCCTCTTCAAGATGCTCCACCAGATTCCGGATCAGGCTCGCCTCCCCGACACTCACCGCGTGGATCAGCAGCGTCTTGCCCCCGCTCCCCGCCGCCTGCGGCTTAGCGTTTTCACGGCTGCGCTGCATCGCCTCGCCCACCCCAACCCCGAACCGTCCGCGCCAGTCCGTCCGCCACTTGCCGGTGCGCAGCATCGAGATGCCCCAGACCGGGCTGCTCAGCACCGCCCCCACGGCATACGCGATATCCAACGCCTTTCCCATACGAGTCATTCTAAATGAAATAGACGCATCGGGTTGTGAACCGAATCGCGTTTAGCCGGGCGGCTTGCTGCCCGAATCCACAGCAAGCTGCGGGGCTAAACGGCCCACCGTGCGGACCACGGCCCAACCCCGTACAATCCCCCCCATGTCCAGCAAGTTCTACATCACCACCCCGATCTACTACGTCAACGATCGGCCGCACATCGGCCATGTGTACACCACCGCTATCGCCGACGTCGTGGCACGCTACCACCGCATCCTCGGTGACGACACGTTCTTCCTCACCGGCACCGACGAACACGCCGCCAAGGTCGTCGACTCCGCCGCCGAGAACGGCGTCACCCCCATCCAGTGGGCCGACCAGAACGCCAAGGCCTTCCAGGAGACCTTCGACAAGCTCGGCTTCACCCACAACGACTTCATCCGCACCACCCAGGACCGCCACAAGGAGCGCGTCCAGCACTACGTCAAACAGCTCCTGGATTGCGGCGACGTCTACCTCGGCGAATACGAGGGCTGGTACGACGCCGGGCAGGAAGAGTATGTCCCCGAGAACCGGGCGAAAGAGAGCGATTATAAGTCCCCGATCAACGGTAAGCCGTTGGTTAAGAAGACTGAGAAAAACTATTTCTTCCGCCTCAGCGCCTACGGCGACGCGCTGCTGCAACTGCTCGGCTCCGGCGAGGTCTTCGACGTCCAGCCCACCGCACGCAAGAACGAAGTCATCGCACGCATCCGCGAGGGGCTCAACGACGTGCCCATCTCCCGCAAGGGCAGCAACGACTGGGGCATCAAGATCCCCGGCGACGACGAACACTCGATCTACGTCTGGATCGACGCCCTGATCAACTACCTCAGCACCGTCGACACCGACGACCGCCGATCATTCTGGCCCGCCGATGTGCACCTGATCGCCAAGGATATTCTTTGGTTCCACGCGGTGATCTGGCCGGCGATGCTTACTTCGCTGGCGAAGCTGCCCGGCAACGAGTGGATGCGCCTGCCCCGGCTCGTCTACGCCCACAGTTTCTGGATCAGCGAGGGCATGAAGATGAGTAAAACGCTGGGCAACTTTATCGACCTCGAAAAGATCGACCACTACGTCGAGACCTTCGGCCTGGACGCGTTGCGCTATTTCCTGGCGACCCAGGGCCCGATGGGCACGACCGACTCGGACTTCGCCGAGAGCAAGTTCATCGAGACCTACAACACCGACCTGGCGAACACGTTCGGCAACTGCTTCAGCCGGGTCTCGAACATGACCGCCCGCTACTTCGACGGCAAACTCCCCGAGCCCGGCGACGAGCCCGAATCCGCCGGCGACATCGAGCACGACCGCGTCGTCGACCAGGCCGTGCGCGACTACACCAAGGCGATGCAGTCGCTGGAACTCTCCAAAGCATCCGACGCCGCGATGAGTATCGTCCGTGCCGTGGACAGCTACATCGAAGCGACCCAGCCGTTCAGCCTGGCTAAGCAGCCGGAAAACCTGCCGCAGGTCGGCACGGTGCTTTATAACTGTGCCGAGTCGTTGCGCGTCGCGTCGCTGCTGCTCTGGCCTTTCCTGCCGGAGAAGGTTCAGGAAATGTGGCAGCGCACCGGCTGCTCGCACTACGCCGACACACTCGCCGACCGCGGCACCGGTGAACTGGACAGCTGGCGGCAGTGGGGCGGCAGCCAGCCCGGCACGGAAATCCAGAAGGGCGATCCGCTTTTCCCACGCTTCCAACCCGCGAAGGCGTGAACCGGGGTAAACCGCCAAGACGCCGAGGGCGCCAAGATAAATCTAAGAAGAGGTAATCCGCAGATTACACAGATTGCGCAGATTCGATCAGAACAGAAATATCATTCCTCTGTTTTGTATCTTAAATCTGTG
>CBDUNP010000262.1:0-4977 GCA_965368605.1 uncultured bacterium
CGGGTGAGTAAGCTATATTGCAGGCCGTGACGTCCTAGTTTTCAGATGTGATTATTTAAGGTATTTCCACAAGAACAACATCCATGAATGAGTTAAGTGAACAACGGAAGCCGGAAGCCCCCCTCGCCCTGGGTCTGGACTTCGGCACGGAGTCGGTGCGGGCATTGCTGGTGGACTTGGCTGGGAACGAGCGTGCATCCGCGGCGGTGAAGTATCCGAACGGGGTGATCAGCGAATCACTGCCGGGCACCGGCGAGGCCCTGCCGCCGGATTTTGCTTTGCAGCACCCCGGCGATTGGCTGGACGCGTCGTGTCAGGCGGTGCGTGAGGCGTTGGAATTAGCCGGGTTGTCCGCCGAGCAAGCCGCACAGGTCGTCATCAGCATCGGCGTGGACTTTACCAGCTGCACGATGCTGCCGGCCCGTGCCGATGGCACGCCGTTGTGTCTCTGCGATGACCTGGCTGCAGAAAAATTCGCCTGGCCGAAGCTGTGGAAGCACCACGGCGCTAAGACGCAGACCGATCGGATCAACCATCTCGCCAAAGAACGCAACGAGCCCTGGCTCAGCCGGTACGGCGGGGTGATCGGGGTGGAGTGGTTCTTCCCAAAGGTTCTGGAAACGCTCGAGCAAGCGCCGCACGTCTACGACGCCGCCGACGTCTGGCTCGAAGCGGGCGACTGGTACACCTGGCAACTGATCGGTGCGGACAACCCCGTGCCGCGTTCGACCTGCATCGCCGGTTACAAAGCGATGTGGTCCGCCGACGACGGCTACCCTTCCCCCGACTTTTTCGGGGCGTTGCACCCCAAGATGGCCAGCGTCGTTAAAGACAAGATGCCTGGCAACCTGATCGCCCCCGGACGATCGGCGGGTACGCTTTGCGAAGCCTTGGCCAAACGCATGAACCTGCGTGCGGGCATCCCCGTCAGCGCCGCCATCATCGACGCGCACGCCGGCGTCCCCGGCGTGGGTGTGGGCGAGGTGAACACGCTGGTCCTCGTGATGGGTACCAGCTCATGCCACATGCTGATGCACGACAAAGCGGTCGCCGTCCCGGGCGTTGCGGGCATCGTGCAGGACGGCATTCTTCCGGGCTGTGTGGGTTACGAGACCGGTCAGGCGGCGGTGGGGGACGCGTTCGATTGGCTTCGCCGTATCCTCAACCACGACAACTTCGATCAGCTCACCGAGCAGGCCATGTCGGTGCCTCCGGGCTGCGACGGCGTGACGTGTGTCGATTGGTTTAATGGCTGCCGGACGCCGCTGATGGACGGATCACTTGCAGGCGCTTTCACCGGCCTGACACTGAACCACCACGCCGGCCACATGTTCCGCTCACTCTTAGAAGCCTCGGCCTTCGGCGTGCGCTGGATCGTCGACGTACTGGAAAGTGGGGGGGTGCCCGTCGAGAAGTTCGTCGCCACCGGCGGCCTGCCGCATCATAATCCACTGCTCATGCAGATCTATACCGATGTCCTGGGCAAGCCGATCGCCGTGCCCGATACCAAGCAGGGCCCCGCACTCGGCGCCGCGATCCTGGGGGTGCTGGCGGCGGGCGAAGAAGTCTCCGGCTTCACCGACACGCACCAGGCGGTCAAAGCCATGGCCGGGAACCTCGCGGAACGTGTTTATGAACCCGACGCCGCCGCGACGAAAGCATACGACACGGCCTACACCAGGTATCGAAAGCAGGGCGAGTTGATCGCACGCTAAACGATCATTAATTCGTGGGGATCATGACATGCACGATCGATTCGGACGTTGGCGAGGAATAACCTTCCACATAGTGGCTTTGGTGGCGGTGCTCGTGTGCTCGGCCTCGGCCCGGGCGCTGGAGGTCGCGGGCATCTTCGGCAATCACATGGTGCTTCAGGCCGACGCACAGATCCCGGTTTGGGGTACCGGCACGCCCGGCGAAACGATCACCCTGTCTATCGCAGGCCAGAAAGTACAGACCACCGTCGACACGCAGGGCCATTGGCGTGCCGAGCTGGCACCGATACAGCCCAACCGCATCCTCACCATGGAGATCGCAACCGACAAAGCGGGCATCACGCTGTTCGACATCCTCACCGGCGATGTCTGGCTCTGCTCAGGCCAGTCCAACATGCAATGGCCGGTGCAGCAATCGATGAACAGCCGGGAAGAAACCGCCAAAGCCCATTACCCGCAGATACGCCTGTTCCTCGTGGAGCAGGCATCGCTCGACGACCCGCCGCACGATGTCCGAGGCGCGTGGGTGAAGTGCAGCCCCGAAACGGTTGCGGGGTTTTCCGCCGTCGGTTATTTCTTCGGACGCGAACTGCATACTACGCTCGACACGCCCATCGGCCTGATCGCCAACGCGTGGGGCGGCTCCTCGGCTGAGGCCTGGATGCCTCGCGAATCCCTGCTCGCCGACCCGCAGTTCGCCTACATGGTCGAAGGCCTCCCCGCTCGGCAACTCGCCCTGGAAGCGTACCGAAAAGAAAAGCAGGCGTGGGAAGACGCCGGCTCGAACGGCCCCGCGCCGAAATGGCCCCGTGAGGTCAGGCAGTTCAAGTGGGCGACCGTCCTCTATGACCGGATGCTCGAGCCGATCATCCCTTACGCTCTCCGCGGTGTGATCTGGTATCAGGGCGAGGAGAACGCCAGCCGGGGATATCAGTACCGCCGACTGTTCCCCGCGCTGATCCACGAGTGGCGAAAGCAGTGGGGGCGCGATGATCTGCCGTTCCTTTTCGTGCAGCTAACCAGTTTCCACAAACGCGCGTCCGAGCCCGGCGACAGCCAGTGGGCCGAGCTGCGCGAGGCGCAATTGATGACGCTGTCCGTCCCGCACACCGCGATGGCGGTCACGATCGACGTGGGCGACGCCGACAACATCCACCCAAAGAACAAGCAGGCCGTGGGCCACCGCCTGGCGCTGGCGGCGCTTGCGGATGTCTACGGGCACGACGTCGAGCACTCGGGGCCGATGCTGCACTCGCTGATAGCATTTAAACATAAGTTACATCTCACGATGGATCATATCGGGGCCGGGCTGGCCACATCCGACGGTCAACCGCCGCGCGGTTTTGAGGTCGCCGCCAGCGCTGGCCCTTACGTCCGGGCGCAGGCCCGTATCGAAGGTGACACCGTCGTCGTCTGGTCCGATCAGATCGCTAGCCCCGCGACCGTCCGCTACGGCTGGGCGGACAACCCCGATGCCACGCTTATTAACGCCGCGGGACTTCCCGCGTCACCTTTTAGAACCGATTCCCGCCCCGGCCTGACGCGCGACAACCGTTGAGGCCGACCGTATTATTCGTTTTATTCCGTCATACCCTGGAGTCATGCAGATGCCCAAGACCAAACGCAAGCCTACAACCAAGAAACAAGTCCTCCTGATCGCCAGCGGCGACCTGCGCCTCTCCGCCAACCAGGCCTGCTGGGACGCGCAGCACGCCATGGAGCAGACGCTCGCCAAATGCGTCAAGGCCGAGGGCTACACCCTCAAGCGTGCGCATCCTTATAAGAAGGACCAGAAGCATGGCTTCATCGCTTCGCAAAAAGAAGGCATGGACATCTTCGCGAAGATCGATCCCACCCAGCCGCTGATCGTCGCCGAGGCCGTCTGGCAGTATTCGCATCACGTCCTGCCCGGGCTCATCAGCCATCAGGGCCCGATCCTCACCGTTGCCAACTGGTCCGGCACCTGGCCGGGCCTGGTCGGCATGCTCAACCTCAACGGCTCGCTCACCAAGGCCGGCGTCAAATACTCCACCCTCTGGAGCAACGACTTCACCGACGATTACTTCACCACCCGCCTGCACGACTGGCTTACCACCGGCACCTGCAAGCACCGCACCGCGCACGCCAAGCCGCTCGGCAAAACCACGCTCCCCGCCAAGGCCAGGAAGCTCGGCGAACAGCTCGCCACCGACCTCGCCGAACGCAAAGCCATCATGGGCGTCTTCGACGAGGGCTGCATGGGCATGTTCAACGCGATCATCCCCGACCATCTTCTTAACCCCACCGGCGTTTACAAAGAACGCCTCAGCCAGTCCGCGCTCTTCGCCGAGATGCAGACCGTCAAGGCATCCGAAGCCAAAGCCGTCTACGACTGGTACGTCAAGAAGGGCTTCACCTTCCACATCCCCCGCGGCGCGAAACACAAGAAAGACCTCACCAAAGCCCAGGTGCTCGACCAGTGCAAGATGTACATCGCCGCCGTGCGCATCGCCGACGACTTCGGCTGCGACTGCATCGGCATCCAGTACCAGCAGGGCCTTAAAGACCTCTGCCCCGCCAGCGACCTGGTCGAAGGCACCCTCAACAACACCGACCGCCCCCCGGTCAAGTCACGCGACGGCAAACGCATCCTTTATAAAGGCCAACCCGTCCCGCACTTCAACGAGGTCGACGAGTGCGCCGGCCTGGACGCCCTGATGACCTACCGCGCCCACAAAGCTCTCAAGCAACCCGTCGAAAACACACTCCACGACCTGCGCTGGGGCGACCACGACCCCTCCGGCACCACCGACGACTACGTCTGGGTCCTGCTCATCTCCGGCAGCGCGCCCCCGGCCCACCACATCAACGGCTGGCGCGGCTCCGACGGCCACCGCCAACCCCCCATGTACTTCCCCAACGGCGGCTCCACACTCCGCGGCATCGCCAAGCCCGGCGAGATCGTCTGGTCCCGCATCTGGATCGACGGCAGCAAACCCGGCGGCCAGCTCCACATGGACCTCGGCCGAGCAGGCGTCGTCAAACTCCCGCAGGAAGAAACCGATCGTCGCTGGAACGAAACCACCGTCCAGTGGCCCATCATGCACGCCGTCACCTACGGCACCTCACGCGACCAGATGATGGCACGCCATCAGGCCAACCACATCCACTGCGCCTACGCCAAAGACGCCAGCAGCGCCGACCAGGCCATGCTCACCAAAGCCGCCATGGCCAAAGCCATGGGCATCAAGGTCACCCTCTGCGGTACCAACAAAACCGGCAA
>CBDUNP010000263.1:0-4942 GCA_965368605.1 uncultured bacterium
ACCCCGCCGACAAATACGTCGGCGCCCTGGCCGGCAGCGACATCCAGACCAACCCACCCGCCACCAACGACAAGGTCCAGCTCCTGGGTAACTCCTACACGCGCACCGTCGACCAGCTCCCCCCCCAGGAAGTCCTCGACGACATCGACGCCAAGGTCGACCAGGACGCACTCGAACAGACCCTGATGGAAGAAGGCACCGCCAAGTTCGCCGACCCCCACAAGGCCCTGCTCAACCTCATCAGCACCAAACGCCAATCCCTCGCCGCCGCCTAACGCGACGACCTATCCCAACAACAAAAAGGCCGTGTCCAAAAGACGCGGCCTTTTTATTATATATCCACGTTAGCAGCCCCAGGCACTGCGTTGTCTTCCTCTGTTTCATACTTGCCCAAACCATTTGTCGATCTGTGCCCAATCATCGCTAAATGGAGCTAACGGGTCCACAATCTCTTGCGTAGTAATATCCTTATAAATCCATCTCTCGGGATCGGCCGTGTCCTCGCCCATTGCTAATCGTCGAACCACAGCAAGACGGTTATATGTCCACTCCATTTCAAATCCATGTTGAGCTTTAAGCTTTAGGTGATGTCGCCCGTGTAAATTGGATTGCTCATAAAGTGTAATGACTCGAGCTTCACGCTTAAACTTGGCTTCAATATCTGACCATGAAATGTTGGCTCGTGTCGGGTCCAGACGATTAAGAAGCACATCTTTAACGCCCGTATAGCACATGCCTCTGAAGTCTGTCGGGGGTCTTTCCCAGCTATCAAGGCTCTTCCCTTCCACCATACGGTGGCGGAAATACGCGTCCACAACCTCGGCAGCGTAATTAATTGCTATAAATAACTTCTCTGCTTGCGGATCATATTTGAACGACAGGATCAGACTTTCAACAGGATCAAAATCGCGGTCGTTACCATCCCATGGATTATCAGATTCAGTCATTGTGTACCTGTGCAGGGTATGGGTGTAAGCCATTCAGTCAGCGCGCCACCACCTCGCCGGGCTCGCAATAACACGACGACGTCGGCATCACGTCCGCCTTCTCCCAGGCCTCCGCGACCGCGGGCTCCAGGGCAAAGGCCTCGTCCATCCGGCCCTGCGCCATCAGCGACTGCTTGAGCCCGAGCAGGCCCCAGCCGTTGTTGCGGTTGCGTTCCAGGTCTTCCCGGTAGACCTGCTCCGCCTCCGCGTAGCGCTCGGCCGACATCAATAGCGCCCCCAGCGCGTGACGCACCGGCAGCATCCAGCCCGGCGGCTCGTCGTACACCAGCGCGTCCTCCGCCTCGGCCCCCTTGCGTAGAATCGCAAACGCCTCGTCGTGCTTGCCCTCGCGGAACAGCAGCTCACCTTCGATCATCGCCTGCGCGATCGGCAATACCGAGCTCACCTGATTATTAAACATGTACCACTCGCCAGGCACCGACGCCATCGCGTACTCAAACGCCGCCAGCTCCGCACGCGCGTTCTCGGTATCGCCCAGCGCCGAGTAGGCGATCGACCGGGCGTAGCGGCGCACCGCCTTGCTCACCAGCCGGTAGTCCCCCTCATACTCAGGCTCGGCGAGGATTTCTTCCCACTTGCCGAACCGGATCATCACGTGGAACGTCGTCGGCATGATCCCCTCGATCAATCCCGCATACGCCTCCAACGCGTCCTTGGGCATCTCCGCCTCGAGGTCGCGTGCCGCCTTGATCGCGTCTTCATACCGACCGGACATCATCGCTGCATAAGCTAAGAAGTGCAGGTTGTGCCCGTAATACATCGCGTACAGCGCCGGCCGGGGCGCACGCTCGAAATACACCCGGTCCGCCGCCACCGCGTCCGCGTTCGAGTCCACCGCGTCCGCGTAACGCCCCACCCGGATATAGATGTGCGATGGCATGTGCACCAGGTGGCCCGCGCCCGGGACCAGCGACTCCAATCGTTCCGCTGCCGCCACCGCGCGGTCCGGGTCGTTCGACGCCTCGACCGCGTGGATATAGAAGTGGTTCGCCCCCGGGTGCCTCGGCGTATCCGCCAACACGCCTTCGAGCACCTGAACAAACTCCGCCGCACGCCCCTTGGCGTTGCCCTCGTTGTCCCAGTAATCCCACGGCTGAAGGTTCATCAAAGACTCCGCAAACAACGCACCGACATCCGGGTCATCCGGGAATGCTTCGTATGCCTTCTGCATCGCGTCCGCATACGCCTGGTCTAACGGGGCACGGTCCTCGGGGATCGGCCAGGCATACCGCTCACTCACCGCACGCACCAGCGCCCGCTCGACCGGCGACGCATCTTTGAGCCGAAGCAGCGCCCGGCACGTCGCGGCCCACGCCGCCTCCGAACGCGCCTCGTTCATTGCCGGGTCATTAATGTTGATCCCGTTGGCATACGCGATCCCCCACCAGGGCATCGCCGCATCCGGGTCGGCCGCCGCCGCCGCCTCAAACGAACGGATCGCCTCGTCGTGGTTAAACCCGTACATGAGCTGCATCCCCTGGTTGAACCAGCGCTGCGCCTCCGTCGAATCCGTACTGATCTCACGCTCGTAGTTGCCGAAGCCCTCGTACAGCCGAGCCCCCGAATCCACCGGCGTCTCCACCGCGCCGCCGCTCTGGCAGCCGACCAACACACCCAGCCCAAGCGTCAGACCACACACCCAAGTCCATCTCATCATGTTCATCATTAGCCCCTGATTAAATAAGCAAACGCCATCCGTTCGCTCTTAAACCGCTCACAAATACCGTAAATAATTCCCCGAAAATAGGCCGCCCCCTGCCGCGCGGAGTATACGGACCCACCCCGCCCCACACAACCTCATCTACCCATCCCCACAAACAACTCACCCCGCGCCCCCCAAGAAGCCCGGCCATGGCCCAAAGGGCCTTGGCCGGGTTGGCCGGGCTCACCTCACCCACAAACTCATAGCTCTCCGCCGCATATCAAACAAACCCCATAGGGAATCTACCCGCCCACGCTATAATGACATACATACACCGCCCCATGTCACCCCCGGGCATAGGTTTACGCATGACCACCCGAACCATAAACAAAATCCACCGACGCAAACCCCACGCGCCCGCACCCCGCGCCTTCACCCTCATCGAACTGCTCGTCGTCATCTCCATCATCGCCCTGTTGATCGGCATTCTCCTGCCCGCCCTCGGCGCAGCCCGACGCGCCGCGCAGGCCGCCGTCTGCCTCGGCAACGAACGCAGCCTAGGCCAGGCCGTCGCCGCCTACGCCACCGACGAACGCAACTTCCTTCCCGGCCCAAACACCTCCGGCGCCTACCTCCGACAGAACAACGCCTATCAATCCAACCGCCCAAACGAACCCGTCCAGAGCTGGGACTGGATCTCGCCAACCCTCGGCAACGCCATCGGCTTCTCCTCCGACCCCGTCACCCGCTACCGCGATATCTTCCAGACCGAGTTCAAGTGCCCCGCCAATGATCTCTTCTACGACGCCAAGTACACCGGCCCCGACATCGGCATCGACCCCACCAGCCTCCCGGTCAGCAGCTACACCTCATCCCTCGGCTTCCAGGGCGGAACCGCACACGGCCAGTTCTTCCCCGTCTGGCCGATCACCAGCGCCCTGGAACTCCCCGAGAACACCGGCTCAAGACTTGACAACATGGGGCCGCCCTCCATCAAGATGTGGGCCATGGACGGCTCACGCTACGTCGACACCAACGGCCGAATCACCTTCGACACCGAGATCGACGGCAACGTCCAGGGCGCAAACTTTATGACACGCAGCCCCGCCGTCGCCACCAGCGCCAGCTCCGGCAGCCCCCACCGCGTCGACAACCAGGGCCAACTCGTCGAAGCCTCCAAACGCACCGGCTTTAGACACAGCGAAAAAATGAACGGCGTCTTCCTCGACGGACACGCCACCTCGTTCGACAACGACTCCGCACGGGCCCCCGAATACTACTTCCCCTCCGGCTCAAAAATCACCAACACCTCCTTCTTCGTCGCCCAGGTCACCCACCACCAGGTCCTCCGCTAGAACGCCTGGCAAAATGACTTTGCGTCATACCCGCGGAAACGGGTACCCAGCTTGGCCTTCAACTGAACCCCCACCTGCACCGGAGCGAAGGGAAACGACGCCGTAAGTATTTCTGCAATACACTCAAACCCCACCCCCAATAATCAACTGCAACCCCACAACCCCGAATCACAAAGATCAATTTTAAGTTATAAATGATGCTATTGTCCCCGCCCCTCCCTTCAACACCCCACCCCGCTCGCAGAACTGCCCAACTCCCCGGACACCTCGATCAACCAAGCCAACCCGACCACCCCAACACAAAAGATCAATTTTAAGTTATATTTGATATTTATATGGCGTACGAAAGCCCGGCCACAGATTAACTAGACCGCCTCACCCCTTTCCAACTTCCGGCTCGCACAAACACAATTACAGGCCTCCGCCCGTTTTTCGTTGAATACCCCTTACCCGCGAGCTATCATTAAATCGCTTTCAAAAAAATTGTATCGCTGTTTGGAACCCACAACCACCACGCAGGCAATTAACACATGCGATTCGCCCCCCTCATCCCCGCCGTTGCGTTGGCTTGTTCCTTCACCCCACTCACAACCCACGCCGCACCCATCGGCTACCAGGCCGAACTCTCCACCCTCTTCCACGACGTCTCCGGCACCGTCACCATCGTCGATAACAACACCTTTCGCGTCGACGACTTCACCTACGACGGCCAAGCACCCGCCGTCTACTTCTACTTCGGAGATAACGATTCCGACGCCGCTTTCGCCTCCGGGCTGCAGATCGATCCGATACTCTCCGGCACCGCCTACGACGGCACACAAGGCCCGCTCTTCTTCGACCTCCCGCCCGGATCGGCCTTCGGAACCTTCGACCCCTACAACGCCATCTCCGTCTGGTGCGCCCAGTTTGCCGTCAACTTCGGCTCAGGCACATTCACC